>JAJQIL010000031.1 GCA_021199235.1 Lachnospiraceae bacterium
GGAACACGAAAACCGTGCTCCCGGGTGTTCGACCAGCGATAATTTTGGTGGAGCAGACGGGAGTCGAACCCGTGTCCGAAAGCCAATCCCCTGTACTTCTACTATCATAGTCAGTTATTTGACATTCCCTCCGACAGGCGGCAGCTGACAGCCTCCTGCTTTCAGTAGCTTCATGATACGCCCATATGCGCAAAGCTTAACATATGTCGTTTCCCACATAGTCGATGCCTGGATCACAGAGTGCGGGTGCCCTGTGTCAGACAGCTGCCGTCAGGCAGCGTATGCTAAATTATCTTCAGCGTTTAATTTTAATTTTGTGATTTAACGCATCACCTGCGGATAGCTTCTCCAGCTTCACAGCCCCCGTCGAAACCTTTACTACCCCGAAGGAGTATTCTTCGATAAGAACAAACTCGATGCTGCTATTCTAATATGCAAACCCTGATTTGTCAACCCCGAAAAGGAATTATTTTGTTTCCTGATAAGCCACTCCTTTATTGACCAGTTTGCGAAGAATATCATAAATCACTGCAAATACCGGAACCCCGATGATCATTCCGACAAAGCCGAACAGCCCTCCGAAAAGAAGGATGGAAAACAATACCCAAAAGCTTGAAAGGCCTGTTTTATTTCCAAGGATACGCGGACCCAGAATGTTCCCGTCAAACTGCTGAAGAATCAGTATAAATATCAGGAACTCGACAGCTTTTGCCGGGCTAACCATCAGAATCAGTAAAAATGAAGGGATTGCACCAATATACGGACCAAAAAACGGAATCACATTGGTAACTCCTGTTATGACGCTGACAAGCATCCGATTCGGAATTCCAAGAAGCAGCATTCCTGCAAAACAGATCACACCAATAATCAGAGAATCCACAATTCTGCCGCTGATAAAACCGGTAAACATCCGATTCGCATAGCAGATCTCATCAAGTATCATCGCTGCCCACTTTTTCGGGAAAATACTGTGGAGCAGCTTTTCCCCTGTCTTGCAAAGGTTTTCCTGCAGCCGAGCAGATAAACAGATACAATAACGCCGATCAGCAGATTATAGAGCATCCCGGCAAATCTGACCACGCCTGCAGATACTTCGCCGATCAATGTCTGCAGTCCCGGCAGTACGGTGTCATTAATCCATTCCGGAAGATCGGTAGAAACAGCTTCTGATAAATCGTTGATATAATTCTGCAATGTTGCATTATCCCCCGCAAGCTCCATCGCCCAATTGTTAAAGGACTGTACGCTGTCAGGGATCTGGCGCAAAACAGAGTACACGTTCTCCAGCAATGCCGGAATCACCATAATCAATAATGTAAAAACAACAAAAACAGCAAAAAATAAAGTGATCAGAATGCTTAAGCCTTTTGCTGCATTCCTTCCTTTTTTTCTTTTTTGCAGCCTGCTCGACAGCCAGGTCTCTGTCACATTGCAGATGGGAGTCAGCAGCCAGGCAAGGACTCCGCCAATGATAAAAGGCATTAATATTCCTACAAGTGTGCAAAAAAATTCCTTCACCGCATTCCAGCGCGACAGCAGAAAAAAGAAGCTGATTGACAATGCGGCCGCTCCAAACAGTGCAAACATCCCTTTCAGATAACAGCTGTTGTTCTTTTTCATCCAGATGGCTCCTTTGCGATTTTTCTCTTTCAATATTCGTTTTTATAGTATAACACAATACATCCGATATAACCATCTTTAAATGAAAAATGGAAGACCTGACCCGCTAAGGGTATAATCTCCCATTCTATATCATATCTGCCTCATTATTCATTATCTCCGCCATATTGCACCAATAGTACAAGCTGTTTCAATCCAACACATTGATGCAGATATACAGGGCATTGGAATCTCGCGGTATCAATACATCATTCCGAGCGGTATTTCTTTGAAATAAAAGGCGAAAACGATCACCTCTTACATCATTCCAACCGTCTTCAGCACCCAGTAGATCAGCCCCAGCACCCAGCTGGTGAACAGCCCGTACAGGATCACCGGCCCGGCAATGGTAAAAATTTTACAGCCGATGCCGAAGACCTGGCCTTCCTTTTTATACTCAATTGCCGGAGCCGCCACGGAATTGGCAAAGCCGGTAATCGGCACAAGTGTCCCTGCCCCGCCGAATTTTGCCAGCTTCGGATAAACACCAAATCCGGTCAGAATGACGCTGCAAAGGACAAGAAGCAAAGAACACCAGCTTCCGGCCGTTTGTTTTCCAAGTCCAAGAGAATCACACCAGTTCTGGATAATCTGGCCGACTACGCAGATTGCTCCGCCGGTCACAAACGCCTTGCACATATTCAGAAGCAGGCTGTGCGTAGGCGTTACTTTCTTTACATAGTCCTGATATTCCTGCTGCTGATTTTGTTTTTGCTTTTCTTTATCGGGCATACGATTCTCCTTTTGGCGGATTTTCAAAAATTCCGCTGCGATTCTGCAATAAAGACTCCCGGTAAACGACTCTGTCATCCATTTCAAACCATTCAAAAAATGTCTGGAAGCCTCACTGTCCGGATCATAATTCCGGTTTCAACATGTAGTATGCCCGTATTCTGTAAAAATAACCGTTATTCTTCGAATCTGCTTCGTGTCTTCGCGACTGTTAGCCCTCTACGATAAGATACCTGCCGTCCGGCATTGCAAATACCTCTGCCTGTGAGAGCACTTCCTCTTTCGTCATGCCGGAGATGTCGCCGCCATTCTCTTTAAAATACATTTTTACATCCTTGTAGCTGTCGGCCACAATAGCCATGCATTCGTCCAGGAATTCATCTGCTTCCTCCAGTGTCTCTGCCACCGGTTCATCAAAGAGCTGCTCCTGATTTTTTAAAAATGTCTCAAGGTATTCTTTTTTATAGATCATATCTTTCCATGCTCCTTCCGTAGATTCCCGCAAACTTCTTTTTACAAGATGATTTTCAAAAATACTGTTCACAATCTACAGTTCTCGTCCTGTTCTCCGCTGATACCAGAACTGTGTTAACATCCGGCTGTAATCGCATCAATTCTTGCAAGCTCGTCATCAGTAAAGTCTGTCCGGTTTATCGCCGAAATATTCTCCGTAATCTGTTCCGGACGGGACGCTCCAATGAGAGCGGAGCAGACTTCGCCGTCCTTTAAGATCCAGGACAGCGACATCTGCGCCAGAGTCTGTCCGCGTTCCTGTGCCAGGTCGTTCAGTCTGCTGATTTGAGTAAGCCTCGTTTCCGTGAGATCGTTTTTCGTAAGAAATCTCGGGTCACGTCCCATCCGGCTGTCAGAAGGAATTCCATGCAGATATTTGCCTGTCAGAAGCCCCTGCTCCAGCGGGCAGAAAGCGATGATACCGATTCCGGCTTCGTTACAGTAGTTTTTCACACCGTCTTCTTCAATCGTGCGATCCAGAATAGAGTAGCGTCTCTGATTGACGATAAACGGGCAGTGCAGTTCTGATAAAATCTTCACTGCCTTCTCTGTATATTCTTTATCATAATTTGACACACCGGCATAAAGCGCTTTCCCGCTTCTGACAATATCCGCCAATGCTGTCATGGTCTCCTCCAGAGGCGTCTCTGTATCCATCCGGTGATGATAAAAAATATCCACATAATCCAGACCCAGCCGTTTCAGGCTCTGGTCAATGCTCGCCATCAGATACTTCCGGCTCCCGTGATCTCCGTAAGGTCCCTCCCACATATCATATCCGGCCTTCGTAGTGATCACCAGTTCATCACGGTAAGGCGCAAAATCTTCTTTTAAAATCCGTCCCAGATTCGATTCCGCACTGCCATAGACCGATCCGTAATTGTTGGCCAGGTCAAACTGTGTGATTCCGTGATCAAACGCCGTCCGGCAGATGGCTTTCATCGTGTCATAGTTATCTTTCGAGCCAAAATTATGCCAGAATCCAAGGGAAATGGCAGGGAATTTTAAACCGCTTCTTCCTACCCGGTTGTAAGTCATCGAGTTATATCTGCCGTCATCAGCTCTGTAAAGAGAGGCAATATCTGCCATGGTATCTTTTCCTCCTTTATGTCTTCTGTTCATTCTGTTTCGTTCTGCATCTATAACGATTCCCTGCGTTCCGGATTCCAGAAAACCCTGTCCGAAGGCAGCCCCGGCATTCCCAATTACAGAAACTCCTTATTAAAAGCAGATCAAAAGTTACAATCCATTCGAAAAACAGGAAATCTCTGATTACGCTTATGAAGGAAGCATGTCAGCGAGGATCTCATGAAACTGTGTTCCGCACCGCTCCACTTCCCCGAGCACCTTATCAATGCCGTTTCTGGTTCTGTGCCATTCCGAACGGCTGATCCCGTCCACCGTGACCGGGCAGACCATAAAACGGGTATCCGGAAACTGCTGCTGATAGTACATCAGGCTGCGTCGGGCATGATATGCTTTGCAGCAGAGAATTGCTTTGCGTATTGAAAGATGAGCCGCGTCGGTGATCCGCCTGGAATAAATGGCGTTTTCCCAGGTAAATGTGGCCTCCGGCTCACGCAGGATCGCCTGTTCCGGAATACCCTCCGCTTTCAGGATTCTGCAAAGATAATCACATTCTGTCGAACAATCTGCAATACAGTCCATGCTTTCCGTATTCAGGAAGGAGTTTCCTGATACCGCCTGCCTGTCTGCAGGAGGGATGGTTTTCCCACTCTCAGGCAATTCCAGATGCCCTTTCAGAATACTGTATTTTCCGGAGGACATGATATAAGGGGCATATCCTTCATGATACAGCTTCGCCGCATGTATGGCCAGTTCCGGACAGATGCTGCCAGGTATGAAAATAATATCAGCCTTTTCCGGCTCATCTTCCACAAAAATAAAATCTGTAATGGCATCGTAAAACATTCCCCGTTTTTCTCCCTTCCACCATTATTTGTGTTCATATCTGCGAAGATAACCGCGCGGTTACAATCATCTTTCCGGCCGTGCCCTCCTGTGCGATCAGTTTTTTTCCACAAATAACTTCTGCAATCACTCCATCCATGCTTTGCGCAGCCGTCCGGCGGCTTCATGAATCTCCTGCTCCGTCAGATTCGCGAAACCCAGAAGCACGGTATTTTGCGGCAAAGCACATTTAACATCACAAGGATCCGTATTTACACAGGATACATCAGAAGTTATCAAAGAGATTCCTGCCGAAGATGAAACCGCCTCACCCGGCTGCCGGACATAATAGCCGGACAGGCCATAGACCCGTACTCCCTGCTCGGCCGCACGCCTGACCGCTTCTTCCTCCGTCATGCCGTTCGTAAACGTCAGAAGCAGATGTACACCCGCATTCTCGCCGCTCACGCGGCAGATGGAACGAAAGGCCCGCAGCTCTTCCAGCAGCGCGTCATGGCGGCTGCGGTATACAGCGCGCATCCGGTTCAGATGGCGCTCGTAATAGCCCTGATTCAGGAAACCGGCGATGAGCATCTGATCCACGCGGGATACGGTGCTGGATATGTTTCGGGCTCTGCTCTGATACAATGGCATCAGTCTTTGCGGCAATACCATATAGCTGACACGGATGGACGGTGCGATGGATCTGGAAAAAGTCCCGATATAAATAACGCGATCGTCACGGTCGTATCCCTGCAGGGCAGGAATCGGCTTTCCCCTGTAGCGGAATTCGCTGTCGTAGTCGTCCTCTATAATGTAACGTTCACTGCAAACGCTTTCAGAGCATCCATTGTCGTCAGATCTTTCCTCTTTGACAGATTCCGGAGACTTTTGGGTGTTTATGTTTCTGCTTCCCGCCGCCCAGGCCAGCAGCTGCATCCGCCTTTTTACCGGCATGACAGTACCAAGCGGATACTGATGGGAAGGCATTACATAGGCAAGCTGCGCGTCCGTCTTTTTCAGTTCATCAACGCGCATTCCGTCCTCATCCATATCCACGATCCGCATGTCATTCGAAAGGTTACGGAATAAATCATATGCTTTCCGATAGGTAGGGCTTTCCATCGCAATCTTTGTACCGCTGCCGAACATACTGCAAAGGAGAAGCAGCAGAAAATCGTTTCCGGCGCCCACCACAATGCGCTCCGGCTGGGCGTTAACCCCCCGCGCCTGGTGCAGGTAATCCGCGATCGTACTTCGAAGCTCCGGCTCTCCCTGCGGGTCCCCCAGACGAAACAGGTATTTGTCCTCTTCCATCAGAAGGTCTTTTGAAAGCTTACGCCATGCGTTATGAGGAAAACTGTTGAGGTCTACGCCATGAGGGGAAAAATCATACGCGTAAACAGATATCTCCGGGGCGCGCTTCGCAGGCTGCACAGCAGGCTTATGTGCCAGCTGAACCAGCCCTTCCAGATCACAGACAAAATAGCCTCTCTGGGGAACTGCTTCCAGATATCCTTCTGCAACGAGCTGGTCGTAAGCCAGGTTGACGGTCGTCCTGCTCACCTGCAGATACTCCGCCAGTTTTCTCGAAGAGGGCAGCCTTTCTTTGAAAGGCAGCCCTCCGTTCTGAATTTCATTTTTGATGTAGTTGTAAATCTGCTCATACAGCGGTATTTTCGCATGAACATCGAGATTTATCGCCAAATCATTCATTGCATATCTCCAAACATAAGCTTGTAAGAGTAGATTGCTAACGCTGCATGAACAGCAACCCTGCGAGCTCCAAAAATATCCGCAGAAGCGGGCTGCAAACCCCAGCATACATGGCAGCCGTACAGCTTTGAAAAGCTTTAGCCCTCTGCCTTCGGCAGCTTAAAGGAGCTCTTGAGCGATACGATGCGGTTGAATACCGGCGCTCCCTCTTTCGAGTCCTTCGCATCTACACAGAAATAACCCTGACGTACGAACTGGAAGCTGTCATAAGCCTTTGCATCGGCGAGAGCCGGTTCAAGCAGACAGTCGTCGAGGACGGTAAGCGAATTCGGATTCAGGTTCAGCGAGCCATCCTCGTTATAAACTCCTTTTTCCTCGTCAATGATATTCTCATACAGGCGCACCTGCGCGCGAACCGCGGTCTTCGCCGCTACCCAGTGAATCGTTCCTTTCACCTTGCGCCCGGTAAATCCGGAACCGCATTTTGTCTCCGGATCGTAAGTACAGTGGATTTCGGTCACCTTTCCGGTCTCGTCCTTTTCGAAGCTCACGCACTTCACGAAGTATGCTCCCATCAGACGCACCTCGTTGCCCGGGAAAAGGCGGAAATATTTCTTCGGCGGATTCTCCATAAAGTCCTCGTGGTCAATATAGAGTTCCCGTCCAAACGGCACCTTGCGCATACCAAGCTCCGGATTCTCCAGATTCATCTCCACATCCAGATACTCGATCTGATCATCAGGATAATTGTCAATCACAAGTTTCACCGGATCCAGTACCGCCATCATACGCGGGCGCTTCAGCTTCAGATCCTCGCGAATGCAGTACTCCAGCATTGCGTAATCGACGGAACTCTGGCTCTTACTGATGCCGCAGAGGTCAACAAACATCTGAATCGATTCCGGCGTAAATCCACGGCGTTTCAACGCCGCGATCGTCACCAGACGCGGATCGTCCCAGCCGTCGACGATACCCTGTTCTACCAGCTTTTTGATATAGCGTTTGCCTGTCACGACATTGGTCAGATAAAGCTTGGCAAACTCAATCTGCTTAGGCGGATGCTCGTATCCGACCTCACGCACAACCCAGTCATACAGCGGGCGGTGATCCTCAAACTCCAGCGTACAGATAGAATGGGTCACTCCCTCGATTGCATCCTCGATCGGATGTGCAAAATCATACATGGGATAAATACACCACTTATCACCGGTATTATGATGCGTCATATGTGCAACACGATAGATAACCGGATCACGCATATTGATATTCGGGGATGCCATGTCAATTTTCGCGCGCAAAACCTTTGCACCGTCCTCGTACATCCCGTTTTTCATATTTTCAAAAAGCTCCAGATTCTCTTCCACACTGCGGTTCCGATACGGACTCTCCTTGCCCGGCTCAGTCAGGGTACCACGGTATTCGCGGATCTCATCCGCAGTCAGATCGCAGACAAACGCCTTGCCTTTTTTTATCAATAACACCGCCGCCTCGTACATCTGTTCAAAATAATTCGACGCAAAATACAGGCGGTCTTCAAAGTCCGCACCCAGCCATCTCACATCCGCAAGAATTGAATCGACAAACTCGGTCTTTTCCTTTGTCGGATTCGTATCGTCAAAGCGGAGATTAAATTTTCCGCCGTATTTTTTTGCCAGACCATAGTTCAAAAGAATCGACTTCGCATGGCCGATGTGCAGATAGCCGTTCGGCTCCGGCGGAAACCGCGTGCAGATCGACTCATACTTTCCCTCTTCCAGATCTTTGTCAATGATCTGCTCAATAAAGTTCCTTGATACTGTCCCTTTTTCTTCCATAATCGTTCTCCTCCAGGTCATGCGGGCTTCTGATCGAACTCTCCCGCATAACGTATCGTGCTTCACTGTGGAAGCTGCTAAAAGTAAAAATAGCATAACCTGTGCAAAATGGCAAGGGGTCACATGCGTTCCACAAGCTTCGCCATCTGTCGGATATATTCCGGCGTTGTGCCGCAGCAGCCGCCGATGATCCCGGCACCGGCATCCACCAGTTCCTTCATATAGCCGGCAAATGTCTTCGCATCCATACTGTAAACAGCATTTCCCGCGTCATCAATCTGCGGCATCCCGGCATTCGGCTTGGCGATCACGGGAACGGACACATGCTCCCGTATATTGCGAATAATGGAGACCAGCTGATCCGGGCCGACCGAGCAGTTGATGCCAACTGCATCCGCGCCGGTCGCTTCAAATGAAACAGCTGCTTCCGTCGCATTGCCTCCGGTAAAAATGCTGCCGTCGGCATCAACAGTCACTGTGCAGAGCACCGGCAGGTCACAAACGCTGTGTACCGCGTCAATAGCCGCCATGGTCTCCTCGATCTGATACATCGTCTCCACAGCAATCATGTCTACACCGGTTTCCACCAGATACCGCACCTGTTCCTGATAAATCTCGAACGCTTTCTCATAGGTCATATCGCCCATGGGCTGCATCATGCCTCCGGTAGGGCTGATGTCGCCGGCTACATAAACCTTATTCCGGGACGGATTCTCCCTGCCGGTGTATTCAGCTGCCTGATTTTTGCAGCCGGGCATATCCAAAGCTTCAGATTCTGATAAAAACGCCTTCACGACCTCCTGAGAATATCCTGCCAGAGTCAGATTCATCTCACGGATCTTCCCTTCCAGTCCATGTTTGGCCAGATTAAAACGGTTGGCTCCAAAGGTGGGCGCATAGATAACGCGGCTTCCGGCCTCAAGATAAGCTTTCTGCAGATTCTGCAGTACATCTTTATGGTCAAGCACCCATGCTTCCGTGCAGACACCTCGCGGCATCCCCATCGCCATCAGATTAGAGCCGGTCGCCCCATCGACCAGCAGAACAGATTCGGTAAGCTTCTGAAATTCCTGTTTTGTCATAGATCAATCCTCCGGCGGCGCGGCAAGATCTCTTTCCTCAAGATCCTGCAGCAGTTCCCTGTAGTTACTTTCCAGTGCGACTTTGGCAGTGGATTTTTTCTTAATCTGTCCTACCGAAGCTGTTGCTTTGGCAATCGGCTGGCGCGTCCCGGCGCCTGCCACACAGCCGCCCGGGCAAGCCATACCTTCCAGCAGATACCCGTTATACTTCCCCGCTTTTGCCAGAGAAAGCAGTTTCCGGCAATTGTCCAGTCCTTCCGCACTTTCTGTCTTCACTTCCATATCCGGATAGAGTTCTTTGATGCAGTTGACCACAGCACCCGCCACGCCGCCGCTCACGGCAAATCCGCGCCCGTCTGCGCTCGCTTCCTGCGGCAGATCCTGCTCTTCAAGTGAGGAGAAATCAACTTCTTTTGCTTCAAACATCCCCATCAGTTCTTCAAAGGTCAGGACAAAATCGATGTCGCTGCGGATCGTCCGGCGGCCTGCTTCCAGTTTTTTCGCCGCGCACGGTCCGATAAACGCTACCTTGCATCCCGGATGTTCTTTTTTGATCAGGCGTCCGGTCAGAACCATCGGGGTAAGAGCCATGGAAATACAATCCGCATACTGCGGAAACAGTTTTTTCGCCATCATTGACCAGGCCGGACAGCATGATGTTGCCATAAAAGGAAGTTTAGGGGAAGGACTGCCCATCACTTCCTCAGCGAAGTCTCTGGCTTCCTCAATTGCACAGAGATCCGCACCGATTGCTACCTCCACTACATCTTCAAATCCCAGCGCCTGCAGTGCAGAACGAAGCTTGCCCGGTGTCAGTTCAGGTCCGAATTGTCCCGCGATCGCGGGTGCGATTGCCGCGTAAACCGGCGTATCACTTTTTATTGCCTGAATGGTCTGGAAAATCTGTGCTTTATCAGCAATCGCACCAAACGGGCAGTTTGCCAGACACATACCGCAGGATACACATTTATCCTGATCAATTTCCGCACGGCCATATTCATCGGATCCGATGGCCTTCATTCCGCAGGCCTTCGCGCAGGGACGTTCCAGCTTTAAAATCGCTCCATAAGGGCACACCGACAGGCATTTTCCGCATTTAATACATTTATCCTGATCGATCACAGAGCGTCCATTTTCAAAGGAAATCGCGTTCTTCGGGCAGACTTCGCGGCAGGGATGAGCCAGACATCCCTGACAGGCGTCTGTCACCTTCATAACGTTATCCGGGCACTTGTGACAGGCAAATTTGATGATATTGATCAGCGGAGGCTGATAATATTTTTCCGGCTTCACGCATTCCTCAGCCCCGACCGAAACAGGTGCATGCTCTGACGCTGATCGGAGATTCAGTCCCATAGCCAGACGCATCCTTTCTTTTACGATCGCTCTTTCGAGAAAAACACTTTCCCGGTAAGTCGACACCTCACCGGGAATGACCCGGTACGGAATCAGCTCCATCTGTGAAAGATCTCCATCCTGATATTCATAGGACAGCTTCGCGATTTCCGCAAAGACACGTTTACGGATATCGTTTACCGAGGTGTAGATACCTCTCATAGCCATAGTTTCTGTCTCCTTTCCTGAATTATAGTCACTTAAGTTTTTTAACAACAGAACAATCCTGTTATTTTCACAGCGCAGCTGTGAATAGTAACGCAATCTTACATTTCACCCGACTGCACCACTGTGATTTCTCTGATAGTCCTCCCGGCCCGTCTCATACAGATTGTTTCCCTCGCAGTCAATGATCACAACAAGAGGCATATCCTCCACATAAAGCTTCCGCAGTGCCTCCGCGCCGAGATCTTCGTAAGCGATCAGTTCCGCTTTTTTCACGCAGCGCGCCAACAGCGCCCCGGCACCGCCGATGGCACCAAAATAAACGCCGCTGTACTTTTTCATTGCCTCTATGACTTCCGGCAGCCTCGCTCCCTTGCCGATCATGCCGCGCGCGCCAACGCTCATCATGGTCGGTGCATAGGCATCCATCCGCCCGCTCGTCGTCGGTCCCGCAGACCCGATGACCTGACCAGGCTTCGCGGGAGTCGGACCAACGTAATAGATTGTCGCGTTGGTTGGGTCAAATGGCAGTTCTTCTCCTTTTGCAAGAGTTTCACACATCCGTGCATGTCCGGCATCGCGTGAGGTATAGATGGTTCCCGTCAGCAGCACCTGATCTCCCGCATGAAGAGTGCGGGCCAGTTCCTCCGTCAGCGGCAGTGTAATATGTCTTCGTTCCATTTGTAACACGCTCCTTTTATCAAATCACTGCCGTTTTATGCCGGGTCACATGACAGCTGATATTCACCGCGCACGGCATTCCGGCGATATGTGTCGGCATGGTCTCAATATTCAATCCGATCGCAGTCGTCCGGCCGCCAAAGCCCTGTGGTCCGATACCCAGCTGATTGATCTTCTCCAACATCTCCAACTCCAGATCCGCATAAAACGGATCCGGGTTTCGCACATCCAGCGAACGCATCAGTGCTTTTTTCGCGAGAAGCGCACACTTGTCAAATGTGCCGCCGATCCCGACGCCGACCACCATCGGCGGGCAGGGATTCGGCCCCGCCGTCTCGACCACTTCCAGAATAAAATCTTTTATCCCCTGCAGCCCGGCAGAAGGTTTAAACATACGGATCGCGCTCATGTTCTCACTGCCAAACCCTTTCGGGCCGACCGTGATCCGTACCTGCTCACCCGGTACGATCTCCGTGTAAAGCATCGCCGGTGTGTTGTCGCCGGTATTCCCGCGCCGCACCGGATCCTTTACTACAGATTTTCTGAGGTATCCGTTCTGATAGCCTCTGCGGACGCCCTCATTCACTGCCTCTGTCAGGTCGCCGCCCACAAGGTGTACGTCCTGTCCGATCTCCAGAAAAACACAGGCCATCCCCGTGTCCTGACAGATCGGCACCAGCTCTTCATCTGCAATATTATAATTAGTAATAATATCATCGAGCACGCCCTTCGCGATCTCTCCGTCCTCACACGCACGGCAGCTTTGGATGGCACATTTTACATCCTCCGGAAGATGCTCGTTCGCCTCAATGCACAGACGTTCTATTTTCTCTGTGATTTGGCTTACCTGTATTTCCCGCATATCACTGGCCTCCTGTTAAAAATGTATGATTAATTCTCCGCTCTTCGAAGAATGTCAAATTCTTCCGCTTTGCAGGAAAGCCTTATCATCAGCTTCTGCTGCGGATGCGGCGCACTCTCCATTGGCTTCCCGCTCTCATCTCTGATCTCCAGCACAGGCGTTTCCAGATTTCTTCCGTCCGGCTTCATCACTTCGATCTTCTCACCGACAGAGAATTTGTTGCGCTGCTCTGTCGCGTACCAGCCATCTTCTGCACCTGAGGAATCTCCAATCATTCCCAGATACGTATACTCTTTGATATAGGTATTGCTGTCATAAATCTGTGACTCATGATTCGGTTTCCCGTAAAAAAAACCGGTCGTAAACTGGCGGTAAGTGCAATTCGAAATCTGTTCCCGGTACCAGGGCATATTCCGCTCATAGACTGCCGGATCCGTCTGGTAATCATCAATTGCCTTACGGTACGTTCGCGCCACAGTCGCTACATAGAGGGCCGTTTTCATCCTTCCCTCAATCTTAAAGCTGTCGATACCGGCGCTGCAAAGGTCTGGAATATACTCGATCATGCACAGATCTTTAGAATTGAAAATATAGGTTCCGCGTTCATTCTCCTCGATCGGCAGATATTCGCCCGGCCTCGTCTCCTCCATCACAGCATACTTCCAGCGGCACGGATGCGTGCACGCTCCCTGATTCGCATCGCGGCCGGTAAAATAATTACTCAAAAGGCAGCGGCCGGAATAAGAAATACACATCGCACCGTGCACAAACGTCTCGATCTCCATCCCGGATGGAATTTTTGCTCTGAGATCCGTGATTTCCGCAAGAGAAAGCTCCCGCGCTGTGACGATGCGCTTCGCGCCCTGTTCCCACCAGAAGCGGCAGGTCTCATAATTCGTGTTGTTTGCCTGTGTACTGATATGCCTCTCAATCTCCGGACAGACACGCCTGGCAATCATAAAAACACCCGGATCAGCAATGATCAGCGCGTCCGGATGCAGGTCCTTCAGTTCATGAAAATAAGCTTCAATACCCTCCAGATCCCCATTGTGCGCCAGGATATTCGCGGTCACATAGACCTTTACGCCATGCGCGTGGGCAAACGCAATGCCTTCCGCCATATCCGTCATGGAAAAATTCTTTGCCTTCGCCCGCAGTCCATAGGCGTCGCCGCCGATGTATACTGCATCCGCGCCGAAGGTTACCGCTGTTTTCAATACTTCCAGGCTGCTCGCCGGGATCAGTAATTCCGGATGTCTCATAGGTAATTCTCCTGTGTAAAACAGATCATAACTGTTCAGCATTGTCCTGAGCATTTACAAGCAATCTGCGTCTCACTCATTTTAACTGTCACCGCCGCTCCGTCTCCAACCGCGACGATGGATGTCAATAGTCCTTCCGTATGCTTCAGTGTATACAGATATTCGCGCATACGCTTATAGATGGTGCGATTGCGCTGTTCCACAGCGTAATGGGATTCGATCAGATCCCCGTCCTGCAGTACATTATCTGAAACAAGCACGCCGCCGATGCGCAAAAGCCGCAGTATTTCCGGCAGGAAAGCCATATATTGTCCCTTCGCGGCATCCATAAACACAAAGTCGTACGGTTCGTGCAGGGTCGGCAAAAGCTCCTGCGCGTCACCTGACAGGAGCGTGATCCGGTCTTCCAGACCGGCACGGGCAAAATTCTCCCGCGCCGGTATGATGCGTTTTTCATAATTTTCGATTGTGGTAATCCGGCAGACCGGTTCCGTATTTGTCGCCATCAGGATAGCAGAAAATCCGACGGCGGTCCCTACTTCCAGTATCTTTTTCGGTCTTTGCATTGCCAGAAGCATTTTCAGAAAGCTTTGCATATCTTTTCGAATGATCGGCACGTGTTCCTTAAGTGCGGTGTGCTCCAGTTCATCTAAAAATGCACCGTTTCCGGAATCGAGAGAATTGATATATACGGACATACGCTCCGGGATGATCATGAATTCTGTCCTTTCTAAGAACCTGATATCTGTACAGTTCCTTTGCAGCTGCAGGGTACTGTAATAAATCATTCCCCTGCATCTCACATTTCTTTCAGCACGTCATCCAGATCCAGATCGATCGCATCTGCAATCCGGAATGCCATATTCTGTATAAGGCGGCAGATGTGCAGCTCGACCTTAAGGTACTCATCCACCAGTTCATTTTTTCGAAATTCAGAAGCGTCCCGACCCAGCCGTTCCTGCTCGCTGTAATGATCCAGCGTCTCACCTGAGGTCTGAACCTGATAGACTCGTCTGCGGAATTCGTTCAGCTTCCGGCGCAGCTCCGGATCCTGATCAGTCAGTTCGCGAAGCGTTTGATAGCGCCTGTATTCATCAGTCTGCTGAATGCTTTCTATCAAAGCATCTGTGCACTCTTCCACTTTGTTCATAATATGATATACCCGTTTGCGTATTTTCTTCCATTCTGATTATTGCTGCTGCAGATTCTGATTCTGTCGAATCTGCCTTCGGTTCCAGTGTTGCCTGTCAGGTATCTGTTCCGTACCTTCACAGTTGCCTTTTCGAAACTACTCGACCTCCATGATGATCGGAAGGATCATAGGTCTTCTCTTGGTTCTCTTCCATAGGAATTCCCCCAGAGAATCCCGGATATTATTCTTCATTTTGGCCCAGTCCGTAATATGGTGAGAACCACAATAATCCATCGCATCTTCCACTACCTGGCGCGCCTCATCCATCAGATCCTCTGACTCGCGCACATACACAAAACCACGGGAAACGATATCCGGACCGGCAAGAATCTGCCCGCTGTATTTTTCCAGTGTCAGGACAGCGATCACAATGCCGTCTTCCGCGAGATGCTGGCGGTCGCGCAGCACAATATTGCCGACATCTCCCACTCCAAGCCCATCCACAAGAATCGAGCCTGTCTGTACCTGACCGGTAACAGCAGCGGAATCCGCATCGATTTCCAGCACATCGCCCGCTTTCAGTTCAAGAATATGATCCTTATCGTATCCAAGCTCCTCCACAAGCGCCGCCTGCGCTTTCATATGGCGATATTCGCCGTGCACGGGGATTGCGAATTTCGGTTTTACCAGAGAATAGATCAGCTTTATGTCTTCCTGGCAGGCATGACCGGATACATGGGTATCCTGAAAGATTACCTTGGTACCCTTTGCGGAAAGTTCGTTGATCACTTTCGAAACCGCCTTCTCATTGCCCGGGATCGGGTTAGAACTGAAGATCACCACATCATTCGGATGAATTGAAATCTTCTTATGGATATTGGCGGCAATACGGGAGAGAGCTGCCATCGGCTCACCCTGACTTCCCGTCGTGATCAGTACGATCTTCTCATCCGGATAATTCTTCATCTCATCGATCTCAATCAACGTGTGCTCAGGGATATTTATATATCCGAGTTCAGAGGCTGTCGAGATCACGGTGACCATACTGCGCCCTTCGATCACAACCTTCCGGCCGTATTTGTAAGCGGTATTGATGATCTGCTGCACCCGGTCCACATTCGATGCAAATGTCGCTATGATGATACGGTGAGCCGCATTTTCCGAAAACAGATGGTCAAAGGTCTTGCCTACGGTACGCTCAGAAGCAGTAAATCCGGGACGTTCCGCGTTCGTGCTGTCGCACATCAGAGCAAGCACGCCTTTTTTCCCCAGCTCTGCAAATCTCTGCAGGTCAATGGCATCACCATATACCGGTGTGTAATCCACCTTAAAATCTCCGGTATGCACTACAACGCCCGCCGGAGAATAAATTGCCAGGGCAACCGCATCCGCGATGCTGTGGTTGGTGCGGATAAATTCCACACGGAAACAGCCCAGATTGATAGACTGTCCCTGCTTCACTACCTTGCGCTTCGTCGTTTTCATCTGACCGGCTTCTTCCAGCTTGCGCTCAATCAGCCCCATTGTCAGCTTTGTCGCGTAAAGCGGGACATTCAGATCATTTAAAATATAAGAGATCGCGCCGATATGATCCTCATGTCCGTGCGTAAATACAAATCCTTTTACTTTCTCAGAATTCTCTTTCAGGTAAGTGATATCCGGGATGACCAGATCGATCCCCAGCATATCATCCTCCGGAAATGCCAGACCGCAGTCCACAACAATAATGCTGTCATTATACTCAAATGCCGTGATGTTCATACCGATCAGCCCAAGTCCGCCGAGCGGTATAATTTTCAATTTCCCCGTATTGTTCTGTCTGTTCTGTTCCCTACTCAATATTCATACCTCTTTCCTGCGTTTTACGCATAATCATTCCTTTCCGGTAACTGTTCCGTACCTTCACAGCTTCCTTTTCCGTTCCCAATTCGCCACATCCGTTCAAAAAGAGCGCATTTTACAGTCATGTCTGATCACAAAGCACACACGAATAAGGTGTCCTGTTCGGCACCATATCGCTTTTCACAGTATTTTTCTGGTCCTTTTAAGAAACCTGTTCTCCTTTCGCAGTCAGATTCCTGTAAAAGTCAGATTCCTCCACGCAACCCGTTTTATCATCTCAGAGCGTAACTGTTCAGTACCTTCACAGTTACGAGGGAAAAGCCCATTTAGAATCGCTGCGCGATGGGGCTTTTCCCCACACAATATACGTTTTCATACGTACTTCGCAGCAAGTGCGAAGTACTGTACTGAATAGTTACATCAGAGCTCTATATCCACGTCCTCTAAAAGCTCTGCAAAGATCTTTGACACTGTTTCCAGCTCATCGTCGTCGTCAACAAATTCATAAGCGGCATCCGTATCACCGTCTTTTGAAGTATCCTTTAAAATGTAAGCTTCCGCTTCTTCTTCCTCCGTCTCGGTCACCAACAGATACGAAATTCCGTTGATTCTGGTCTCCTCTACAACATAAAGCCATGCAGATTCTCCGCCTTCTGCCGGTCGAAATTCGATTTTTTCCATACTACTCCTCATCCATGTTTTCTTATTCGTTTTTCTTATTCGTTTTTCTTATTCGTTTTTCTTATTCGTTTTTCTTACTCGTTTTTCTTATTCGTCTTTTGTATTCGTTTTTGTCAGACACGTTCCGCCTGACCAGTCTGCTGCCGGTCGGCTCCCTCAATGTGTTCAGCCTCTGCAGCTTCAGCGGGATTCCCGGTATTCCCGGTATTCCCGGTATTTCCCTTACAATCCAGATATCCCTGCAGAATATAGACGGCCGCAATCATATCTACGTACTCTTTTCGGCGCTCACGCCGCACTCCGGCTTCCATCAGTGTCCGGTCCGCAGCCACAGTTGTCAGACGTTCATCCCACATAACCACCGGCAGGCCTGTCCGCCGCATCAGCATTTCGCGGAACTCCAGCGATTTCTCTGCGCGTTCTCCAATGGTATTGTTCATATTTTTCGGATAGCCAAGTACGATCTCCGTCACCTCATACTGTGCCGCAAGCTCTTCAATACGCGCCAGCGTCCGGCGCAGCTTATTCTCCTGTGTCCGTCGTATGATCTCGACTCCCTGCGCGGTCAGTCCAAGCGGGTCACTGACCGCCACTCCGACCGTCTTCGAGCCGTAATCCAGCCCCATAATGCGGATCATACGTCCTTACGCTCCCAGGCTTTATTCTTAATGTATTCCCTCAGGAGCTCTTCTACGAGTTCATCACGCTCCACCTTCATAATCATGCTGCGGGCATTGTTGTGATTCGTAATATAGGTCGGATCTCCGGACATAATATAGCCGACAATCTGATTGACCGGATTGTATCCTTTTTCCTCCATTGCATTGTAAACCACATCCAGTACTGTCTTTACCCTCGTCTGGGGATCTGTAATATAATTAAAATACTGTGTGCTGTTAATCTCCGCCATATCTTCACGTCCTTTGTCTGCACAGATCTAAGCTGTCTCTTATTCTAATATATCTTGGCAAATAATTCAATCCTTTTCCAGTAAAAACAGATGAGAAGAAACAGGCTGTCCGATCCTGCCTGTCAGAATCCGGTTTGTAAAATCCTCTGCTGCGGGAATGGCAACACGAATATACTCTTTTGTATATCCGGCAAAATAATTTGTACCGTTTATTTCAATGGGTTCCTCAAAAAGCACCTCGACTGTGCGGCCTGCATATTTCTGTTCGAAAAGGCTGCGGTTCTGCTCCCCCAGCTCGATCAGAACATTGCTGCGGATCCCCTTTTCAGGCTCCGGAATCTGTCCTGACATCGCTGCAGCCCTCGTCCCCTGTCTGCTGGAATACTTGAAAACGTGTGTCTCATACAGACGAAGTTTTTTTAAAAAAGAAGCCGTCTCCCGAAACTCTTCCAGTGTTTCCTGCGGAAAACCGACTATGACATCCGTAGTAATGGCCGGCTGATCATAGACCGAACGCAGGATTGCACATTTTTCTTCAAATTGTTCCGCTGTATATCGGCGGTTCATACGTTTCAGCACCGAAGTACAACCGCTCTGCAGGGAAAGATGAAAATGCGGACATACTTTGGGAAGATCATGAAGCGCCGCTGCTGTTTCTTCTGTAATAAATCCCGGTTCCAGAGATCCCAGCCGGATCCGGCGGATCCCCGGTATTTCATGCACAGCCCGGATGAGCTCCAGAAGAGACGTCCCGAGGTCGCTGCCATAAGAGGTCAGATGGATGCCGGTCAGCACAACCTCCCTGCAGCCTCCCTCCGCCAGAGTCTTTACTTCTTTAAGTACATCTGCCGCTTCGCGGCTCCGCACACGCCCTCTTGCATAAGGAATGATACAATAGGTGCAGAACTGATTGCAGCCATCCTGAACCTTGATGTACGCACGCGTGTGCTCCTTAGTACGGGTAATAAAAAGCTGCTCATATTCATGCGTATGGTTTATGTCTATGACAAAACGATGTTCATCCGTTTCTTCTTTCCGGGAGGATATATCAGATAAGGCATCTGCCGTGCATGCTCTATGCGGGACACCATCCATGGATTCGGAGCCTCCGTCAGCGGATCGGCTCTCCTCAAGAAGCTGCAGAGCGTCCACAAGATCTTTTTTCCGGTTATTCCCAAGCACCAGATCCACAGTGTGATCATCCTCCGGCGATTGCTCCGCCGTCTGCACATAGCAGCCTGCCGCCACCACAATCGCATTCGGGTTCATCTTTTTTGCCTTATGCAGCATCTGACGGGACTTTCGATCTGCAATATTTGTCACTGAGCAGGTATTGATCACATAAACATCTGCTCCCGGAGCAAACGGTACGATCTCATAGCCCGCCTCCTCCAGAAGCTGACGCATCGCCTCCGTCTCATAAGCGTTCACCTTACAACCGAGATTGTGCAGTGCAGCCTTTTTTGCCATCAAGTTCTCCTCTTTTCCTCATTTATTCTTGACTTTTCCTGCTCCAAACAGTAAGATAATGCATGAAGCAGGGTTCTACGCAGCTGTTCAATACTTTTACAGCTGCACTACTACAATACAAAGATACATGGAGGAGCATTGTTATGAAAACTGTTCAGATTTCTTTAAACTCAATTGATAAAGTAAAGTCTTTTGTTAACGACATTACAAAGTTTGACAACGATTTTGATCTCGTGTCCGGCCGCTATGTGATCGACGCCAAATCGATCATGGGCATCTTCAGTCTGGATCTTTCCAAGCCGATCGACCTGAACATCCATGCGGAGGACAACATTGACGAGATCCTGACCGTACTTGACGCTTACATCATCCAGTAAACACGATCCCCGCCGCAATTTTCTGCGGCGGTTTTTCATTTCTGTCCGGACTTTTCTGATATAGTTATCAGGCGATGACATCTGACATCATTTATATCCCCCGATGCTGTTTTCCCCGTAACTGTTCAGTACCTTTACAGCCGCGAGGGAATCGTTCATTTCATTCCACACAGATCGTCTCTGCGCTCTCAACCGCAGTCTCAACCATCTCGTCGATCTTTTCCTGAAGCTTACATTCCGAGCGCTGGATTACTTTTAAGTTCGGTTTTGTCACCGGATGCTTTGCTACAAAGATCGTGCAGCAGTCTTCATACGGCAGGATGGACGTCTCAAACGTGTCAATCCTTTTCGCCACTTCCACAATCTCCTGCTTGTCAAATCCGATCAGCGGCCGAAAGACCGGAAGCTTACACACTTCATTCGTCACTGCAAGACTCTGGATCGTCTGACTGGCGACCTGACCGATGCTCTCGCCGGTGATCAGCGCCATCGAGCCATCCAGCGCGGCAAACCGCTCGGCAATCATCATCATATAGCGCCGCATGATGATCGTCAGTTCATCATGGGGACATTTTTCATAGATATACAGCTGAATGTCCGTAAAATTCACGACATGCAGCCGGATCGGTCCGGTGTAGCGTGCGACCAGCTTTGCCAGATCAACCACCTTTTGCTTTGCGCGGTCGCTGGTATAAGGCGGCGCGTGAAAATACACCGCGTCGATCACAACTCCCCGTTTGCCGATCATGTATCCGGCTACCGGACTGTCAATCCCGCCAGACAAAAGCAGCATTGCCCGGCCGCTTGTGCCGACCGGCATACCTCCCGGCCCCGGAATGATCTTCGAATAAATGTAGATCATATCCCGAATCTCGACGTGAATCAGAAGCTCCGGATCATGAACATCCACGCGCATATCCGGAAACGCATCCAGAATACGTCCGCCGAGTTCACTGTTGACCTCCATAGACTCAATCGGGTACGTCTTTTTCGCGCGCCGTGTCAGCACCTTGAATGTCTGGTTATGGTTCTCATAGACCTGCTCCAGAAAACGGATCACATCATTGCCAAGCGCTTCCAGACCCTGATCATCCGCCTTCATCACCGGGCAGATCCCTACAATGCCAAACACCCGCTGCAGAGCTTCGACAGTCTCCTCATAATCGTATTCGCTCTCACAGTCAATGTAAATCCTGCCCTGCTCACGAGTCACGGAAAACTCACCGTCTACCTTTGAAAGTGCATGGCGGATCTGCTTTACCAGAGCCTCCTCAAACAAATGGCGGTTCTTGCCCTTGATCGCAATCTCGCCGTATTTTATCAAAAAAGTTCGGAACATTTTCTATTATTCTCCTTATTTTCGGGTAAACTTACGCAGCACCGGCAGCAGCTCCCGCAGCGCGTCCAGACAGTAGTCAATCTCCTCCTCTGTCGTAAAGCGGCTGAAGCTGAAACGCAAAGTTGATTCCAACAGTTCGGGGCGCAGATGCAGTTCCTTCAAAACCGGACTGACCGGCAGCTTTTTATTGGAAGAGCAGGCAGAACCCGCTGAGACATAAATTCCTTTATCTTCCAGTGCATGCAGCAGCACTTCGCTGCGCACACCTGCAAATGCCGCACTCACAATATGCGCGGCGCCCTTGTCTCCCGTCTCAGAATGGACAACCACATCCGGCAATTCGGAAAATCCGGCTATCAGCCGTTCTTTCAATGTCAGCATATGCGCATGATCCTCTTTCAAAGAAGCATATGCATCAACGGCAGCTTGCGCCAGCCCCGCCGCTCCCGGCACATTGTCCGTGCCTGAGCGCATGCCTTTCTGCTGGCCGCCGCCCAGGATCAGCGGCTGAAGCTTCGTTTTCTCTTTTACGTACAGAAACCCGCTGCCTTTCGGTCCATGAATCTTATGTCCGCTCACAGAAAGCATATCGATCCCCATCCGTCTCGGATAAATCGGATATTTCCCATATGCCTGCACTGCGTCCACATGAAACAGCGCAGACGGATTCTTCTTTTTGATCAGTGCTCCGGCCTCAGCGATTGGTTCGATCGTGCCGACTTCATTATTCACATACATCATTGACACCAGAATCGTATCGTCGCTGATTGCGTTTTCCAGATCCGCCAGACTGACCATTCCCCGCTCATTGACCGGCAGATAAGTCACTCGAAATCCCTGTTCTTCCAGATACCGCATCGGCATCAGAACAGCCGCGTGTTCAATCGCAGTCGTGATCACATGCGTTCCGGCTCGTTTATTTGCCGCGGCTGCCCCCAGAATCGCCCAGTTGTCTGACTCCGTCCCGCCTGATGTAAAAAAGATCTCTTTCTCACTGCATTTAAGCGTAGAGGCCAGCTTTTCGCGCGCATCCTTCAGATAACGCTCAGCCTCTACGCCCTTGCGATGCTGAGAGGAAGGATTCCCATAATCCTCCGTCATTGTCCGCACTACCACATCCCGCACAGAATCCGTCACACGGGTCGTGGCAGAATTATCCAGATATGCCTCCATATCTTCCTCCACGTAGTATTTTATACCAGACTCAGATTGTATCACTTTTTCTGCGTCCATGCAATAAGAGCCAACGAATCCTATCTGACAGAATCATCGGCTCTTTCTATGCATACATTACAATATCCGCAAAATCAGTTATTTTTCGGCTGATAATTCAGGCATGCGCGATCACACACATAAGGACGCACATAGGTATCCGCCACCGCCACATGCTCCGGATGGCTTCCATATACCGCAACATCCTCTGCTTTTTCCATCGTCGTCACAAGCGCAATCTCATGCGTGCTGGCAGAAACCGGTTCCGTCACAAATTCTACGGTCAGAAGTCCAGGTACCTTACCGACCAGAGATTGCAGATGTTCAGCCATAGCTGCTTTGAGTTCCGGCTTTTTTTCCTCCGGAATATCCTTCTTAAAATTCCACATCACAATATGATATACCATATCAAAGATCCTCCTGTTTCCATCTGTTTCACATACCTGTACTGATTCGATATATGCTCGTCTAAGCAAAAATACCGTATTTCTCCGAAATAATCAAGTATTATCCTGACAAATATCAAATAATTTACAGGACAGCACCCGATTCCAGCTGAAACATCAATACCGCCAATACCGCCATCCCGGCCGTCTCGGTGCGGAGAATACGTCTTCCCAGCGTGATCGGCAGTATCCCCGTATCTTTCGCAAGCTCAACCTCCTGCTCATCGAAGCCGCCCTCCGGCCCGATAAAAAGAGCTATGGAATCACCCGGCTGTATCATCCGAAATGCCTCACGGGTCGCATCCATTCCATGAGCCAGCTCATAGGGAATGAATTTTTGATTCATCGCCGACGCATAGCGCACGGCCGCCTCAAAATCCATTACCGGCTTTACCGCAGGGATCACCGCACGCTTTGCCTGCTTCGCGGTGCTCTCGGCAATGGCATTCCAGCGCTTGTTCTTCGCCTCAGCTTTCTTCGCATCCAGCTTTACCACAGAGCGGCGCGTCGCAACAGGAACGATTTCACTCACACCCAGCTCGATGGTTTTCTGGATGATCAGCTCCATCTTATCCGCTTTTGGCAAGCCCTGAAAAAGCACGATCCTGCTGGGAAGTTCCGTATCCGCTTCCTGCGACCAGAGAATCTTAGCTGTCACACAGTTTTCATCCATCTGCGTTACTTCGCAGCGGTATGTCGTCGCATCACCGTCGCTGACACTCACCAGTTCTCCCGGTACAATACGAAGAACATTGCGCAGATGATTGACGTCACTGCCGGTGATATGGATTTCCTTTTCACCGATCTGCGTTTTTTCAACAAAAAAATGATGCATAATATGGTTACCTCATGGTAAAAAGCTCTGTGAAACAAATAAAATCTACGGTCTCCTCGCAGTCACCGATACCCAGTCCTTCTGGTGCGTCACTTCAAGGACCTCCAGACCGGCTGCCTTTACCGCGTCTGTGACAATCGATTCTTTCTCCTCAATAATACCGGAAGTAATATAGATACCGCCATGCTTCATCTGCTTCACAATGACCGGGGTCAGAGGCACAAGCACTTCCGCCAGAATGTTCGCTGCCACGATATCGTATTTTTCATACCCGACAGTATCCTGAATGTCTTTGTCATCAATAATATTCCCCAGAAGGATCTGCATCGCATCGGCAGGGATATCGTTCGCGGCCAGATTCTCCTGAACGGCTGTAATTGCGCAGGGATCCAGATCTGTGCCGACCGCATGTTTCGCGCCCAGCTTTAAGGCGGCAATAGAGAGAATGCCGCTTCCGGTGCCGACGTCCAGCATCTCCGTCTGATCCGTCACATATTTTTTCAGCTGCCGCAGGCAAAGCTGCGTGGTCTCATGCATTCCCGTGCCAAATGCGGTACCCGGATCAATATGAATGATCATCTTATCCTGATCCTCTGCCTTCACTTCCTCCCAGGACGGTATGATCAGAATATCATCCACGTAAAACTGATGGAAATACTCTTTCCAGTTGTTGATCCAGTCCTTATCCTCTGTCTGGGAGGCCTCGATTGTTCCCTCGCCGATATCCATGAAGTTCCGAAGCTCATCCAGCTCCTGCCGCACATTGGCAAGCGTTGCCTCCATGTCCGTGTCCTCATCCAGATAAAAGCTTAAGTATGCAATGCCATCATCCGCCGGACCATCCGGCAGGATATCTACAAACATCTGCTTCTTATCCGATTCAGAAAGCGGCACCTTATCCTCAATTTCAGCACCTTCGATCCCAATGTCAGCCAGCGTAGCGATGACGATATCCTCCGCATCTGTTTTTGTTTTAATGGTAAACTTATTCCATTTCATAAAGGACTACTCCCCGTAACTGTTCCATTCCTTCCGGTAACTACTCTTCAAACATCTCCTTCAGCTTTTCGCCAAATCCCTTTTTGCCTTTCTTCTCCTGCGGTCCTTTGGGCGTCTCACCCGGCTTTGTCAGGCTGCCGCCTGTCGCCTCATCAAATTCACGAAGCGCCTGTTTCGCCGCCTCATTCAGCTTCGTCGGCACCTCGATGTTCAATGTGACATAATGATCGCCGCGCATGTTTTTGTTGCGCAGAGACGGTACGCCTTTCCCTTTAAAACGCACCTTTGTGCCGGTCTGCGTACCTGGCTTCACTGTATAGACAATATCACCGTCCACTGTACTGATACGGATATCGCCGCCAAGAGCTGCCTGGGCAAACGTGATCGGTACTTCCGAATAAATATTCATATCCTGTCGGGTAAATGCCGCATGTCTGCCGACGATCACCTCGACAAGCAGGTCTCCGCGCGGACCGCCGTTGATTCCCGGCTCGCCTTTTTCACGGATGCGAATGCTCTGCCCATTGTCAATGCCGGCCGGTATCGTGACCTTGATCTTCTTTTTGCTGGATGTATAGCCGCTGCCGTAACAGTTCGGACATTTCTCTTTGATGATCTTACCGGTGCCGTGGCATTCCGGACAGGTCTGCACATTCTGTACCGTACCGAACAGCGACTGCTGGGAAAATACCACCTGCCCCCGGCCATTGCACTTCGGGCAGGTCTCAGGAGAAGTACCGGGCTTAGCTCCGGTGCCATGACAGGTCGTACACTCATCCTTCAGATTCAGCTCAATCTCTTTCTCGCAGCCGAATACTGCTTCTTCAAAGGTAATTCTTACGCTGGAACGGACATTTGCCCCCTGCATCGGTCCAGCGGAGCCGCCGCGTCTGCGGCTGCCGCCGCCAAAGAAATCACCAAACAGATCGCCGAAGATGTCACCCATATCGCCAAAATCAAAATTATTAAAATCGAAGCCGCTGCCACCGGCACTGCCATCAAACGCGGCATGGCCAAACTGGTCATACTGGCGTCTTTTTTCCGGATCGCTTAAGATGGCATAGGCCTCGGAGGCTTCCTTAAACTTTTTTTCAGCCTCAGCGTCTCCCGGATTCATATCCGGATGATACTTTTTCGCAAGCACGCGGTATGCTTTCTTTAATGTAGCGTCATCCGCATTTTTGTCCACGCCAAGGACTTCGTAGTAATCTCTTTTACTTTCTGCCATAATAAACTCCTCACACGGCAATACCCCTGAAGGGATTTCCCGCTTTCAAGGGTATTATTGGTCATAAAATGACCTGCCTGTAAAATTAGTCAAAGCTTATATTAAACCTCTCGATAGTCTCCATCAACAACGTCATCATCAACCGGACCGTTATCAGATGAAGTGCTGCCTGCACCTGCTCCGGCCGCGCCGCTCATGTCAGGACCTGCACCTGCCGCACCCGCTGCTGCTCCGGCCTGCTCATATACCTTCGCGAACAGCTTCTGCGCGCTCTCCATCAGCTTTTCTTTGCCGGCCTTCAGGTCCGCGATCTGAGAATCTGTCATATCCTCCGGATTGGTCTGCGCGATCAGGTCTTTCAGAGACTGCAGATCCGCCTCAACAGCAGACTTGTCAGCCGGATCGATCTTATCTCCGACCTCTTCCATCGCCTTCTCGGTCTGGAATACCATCGCGTCCGCGTCGTTTCTGGTGTCGATAGCTTCTTTCTTCTTCTTATCCTGTGCCTCGTACTCAGTGGCTTCCTTTACAGCCTTGTCGATCTCATCATCCGACATATTCGAACCGGATGTGATCGTGATATGCTGTTCCTTACCGGTACCAAGATCCTTCGCGGAAACATTTACAATGCCGTTCGCATCGATATCGAAAGTAACCTCAATCTGCGGAACGCCTCTTCTTGCTGGCGGGATGCCATCCAGGCGGAACTGGCCGAGAGACTTGTTGTCCTTCGCGAACTGACGCTCGCCCTGTACTACATGGATATCCACTGCCGTCTGATTGTCCGCCGCGGTGGAGAACACCTGGCTCTTCTTGGTCGGGATCGTCGTATTCCGCTCGATCAGCTTCGTCGCTACGCCGCCGAGAGTCTCGATAGACAGAGACAGCGGAGTCACATCCAGAAGAAGGATATCGCCCGCGCCGGCATCGCCTGCCAGCTTGCCGCCCTGGATAGAAGCACCAAGTGCTACGCACTCATCCGGGTTCAGGCTCTTGTTCGGCTCATGGCCGGTCAGCTGCTTTACCTTATCCTGTACTGCCGGGATACGTGTGGAACCGCCGACAAGCAGCACCTTGGAAAGCTCGCTTGCGGAAAGTCCCGCATCCTTCAGAGCATTCTGTACCGGGATTACTGTTGCCTCTACGAGGTCATGAGTCAGCTCGTCAAACTTCGCTCTGGTCAGATCCATCTCAAAATGCTTCGGTCCGGTCTCGTTTGCCGTGATGAACGGAAGGTTGATGTTCGTTGTGGTAGAGGAAGAAAGCTCTTTCTTTGCCTTCTCAGCCGCTTCCTTCAGTCTCTGCAGAGCCATCTTATCTCCGGAAAGATCGATGCCCTCTTTGGACTTGAAATCCGCGATCATATAATCTACGATCTTCTTATCAAAATCATCACCGCCGAGACGGTTGTTACCATTCGTTGCAAGTACTTCGATGACGCCCTCGCCGATCTCGATGATGGAAACATCGAATGTACCGCCGCCCAGGTCATAGACCATGATCTTCTGCTCATTTTCGTTGTCAAGGCCATACGCAAGCGCTGCCGCTGTCGGCTCGTTGATGATACGCTTTACATCCAGACCTGCGATCTTGCCGGCGTCTTTGGTTGCCTGACGCTGTGCATCGTTGAAGTATGCCGGAACCGTGATGACAGCCTCTGTCACCTTCTCACCGAGGTAGTTCTCAGCATCCGCTTTCATCTTCTGAAGGATCATCGCGGAAATCTCCTGCGGAGAATATTTCTTGCCGTCAATCTCTACGCGGTAATCACTGCCCATATGTCTTTTAATGGAAGAAACCGTATGATCCGCATTTGTCACAGCCTGACGCTTTGCCGGCTCGCCGACAAGACGCTCGCCGCTCTTTGTAAATGCTACGATGGACGGTGTGGTCCGGGCTCCCTCTGTATTTGTGATAACTACCGGCTTACCGCCTTCCATAACTGCTACACAGCTGTTTGTCGTACCAAGGTCAATACCAATAATCTTACTCATAATAATTCCTCCTGTTTTACGTGCCTGAAGCACAATGTTTCCTGAAAACTGTTTGAAAAAATCTATATAATCTGACTGCCGTGCCGCTTAAAGGCGCCGCTGTCAGTTCGCTACCTTCACCATACTGTGGCGAATCACACTGTCGCGGTAGAGGTAGCCTTTCTGAAACTCTTCGACCACCACATTCTCCCCGGCTTTCTCATCCTCCACATGCATCACCGCATTGTGGAAATTCGGATCAAACGGCTGTCCGACTGCCTCGATCGGCTTGACTCCGATGCCTTCCAGAGAAGTAAGCAACTGCCGGTAAACCTTTTCCATACCCTGTACAAATGCGTCCTGCTTCTGCTCCTCGGTCAGATTCACAAAGCCTCTCTCGAAATTATCTACTGTCGGAAGGATTTTCTCCAGAACACTCTTCGCGCCGACCTCAAACATCGCCGCCTTTTCCTTCTCAGAACGCTTGCGGAAGTTGTCAAACTCGGCCATCTGCCGCTGTACGCGGTCCGTCAGTTCTTCAATCTGCTGGTCCTTCTTATCCTTTTTCTTTTTGCCAAAGAAGCTTTTCCTGCCAGTCTCTTCAGAAGAATCCACACTCTGATCGGAATCTGCGGAATCATCCGCTTCAGAATCCCTGGAATTCCCTGAATCCGCAGAATCTTTCGCCTGCGCTGTCTGCTCCGGTCCGCCAGTCTGCGTATCCTTCTTTGCAGAATCCGCCGACCCGTTCTGCTCTCCGGCAGCCTCGCCCTGACTCCCTTCTTCATTACCGGAAGAACTGTTTGCTGTCTGCTGATTCATAACAGCTTCATCCTGAACTTCTTCGTCCCTGATTTCTTCCAATGGCTTCTCCACCTTTCTTCTATACTTCATAACAGCAAGGAACTGTTATGAGTCTTTTTTATTTTTATCCTTATGATAAATCTGATCCAGCTGCGTCATCATTGTCTTCAGCGTACCAACCACTTTATCATAATCCATACGCTTTGGTCCGACGACGCCAATCCGTCCGTACATGCCTTCACCCAGCTCATATGTGGCTGTCACCACGCTGCAGTCACGCATCGACTCGATTGGGGATTCTGAACCGATATAGACCTGAATCCCGGTCTCATTGTTCGAATCATTCGTCGCGATCAGTCCTGCAAGATTTTTCTTGTCCTCAAATGCATCGATCAGCTCACTCGCTTTCTCGCTGGAGGAAAGCTCCGGATAGCGAAAGATATTCGTCGCACCGCTGGTATAGATCTCCACGTCTGTATCCGCCTGTATCGCTTCCGCAACCGCGTCCAGCACACGGTTCACTACATCACTGTGTATCCCGGCCTGCTGTTTCAGCTTCGATATCGTAGCGAGGTTGATCTCCTCCAGTGTAAGACCATTCAGAGAACTGTTCAGCAGGATATTCAGATCAAGGATCGTCTGATGATCCAGACCGTGTTCCATATCCAGCATTTTGTTCCGGACGACATTGCCTTCCGTCACCACTGTCGCCAGTATCTGCGTATCCGAGACAATGGAAAGCTGAATAAACTTCAGCTTCGTCTGATGGATCTGCGGGCCGGAGATCATGGCGGCGTAATTCGTATTATTCGCCAGAATCTGTGCCATCTGCCGCAGGATCAGCTCCATCTTATCCTGCCGTTCCAGAACAACTTCTTTCATCTCCGTGACTTCGCGCTCTTTTTCTTCCATCATGCGATCTACATAGAGACGATAACCCGCATCGGAGGGAATACGCCCGGCAGAAGTATGCGGCTGCAGGATCAGCCCCATGTCTTCCAGATCAGACATCTCGTTACGGATCGTAGCGGAGCTCAGATTCAGATCGGCGTATTTGGAAATGGTTCGGGACCCGACCGGCTCGCCTGTTTCCAGGTAGGTCTTGATGATTGCCTTCAGGATCGTCCATTTTCTGTCATCGAGCTGCATCTGATACCTCCTTTTCGGCAGCGAAAGTTACGGCTTTATCTAACTGCCGGGTCTCCTCGCAGTCATGAATATGTCTTATAGTCGCTGCTTTCATTTTTCTTTTGTTGTTAGCACTCTTTTATCTTGAGTGCTAACATCTTACGTTGCCTACTATAATACGCGTTTTCACGTTTGTCAACCACTTTTTCGAAAAATACGCATCATTTTTTAACAATCGAGCAGGAGGCGGCTTGACGATTCCTGCTCGCGCGCGGGGTGCGGACAGCACAGCTGTCATATTCCTTACGCACCCCTGCGCATATAAATCTTTAAAAGAAAAGAGACCTTTGCTTCCCGCAAAAATCTCTTCTCCTTTTCCCGATTTGCTTCCGGATACTCTGTTTCCTTAATTTAAATAATTATAAACCGTCTTTGATATGGCAGCGATCTTCGTAGAAGCCGAACTGCTTCCTGAAGAGAAAACACAGATTACATAATCGGTCTTTTTCCCGTAAACAATCGCAATATCATGATCGGTCGTGGTCGTCTCGCCGGTCTTGTTCGCCACCTTAATCCCCGAAGGGATTCCTGCCGGTATCTTCCACCGCCGTTCCTGTGCAAGAAGGAGATTCAGCATCTTTTGGGAATACTTCTTCGACACACAGGTGCCTTTATAAATTTTCTCCAGCAATACACCGCAGTCTTTCGCGGAGGACGTGTTGCTGCTTCCGTCAGTGACTCTTGCAGAAGATGCCGGGTGAAGCGTGTGATGCACACGGGTACTGGAATACCCGTTATTTTTCAGATACTTATTGATCACCGCTGCTCCGGAAAGAAAATTTCCGGAAGAACTCTGTGCCTTTACCAGTGCATTATAAGACTCATTGCTGCTGACCGTGATCATGGAATTCAGAAGGCTCTGAATCTGTGAAGTCTCCTTTACGCGTCCCGCCTTGATCTCATTGTAAAGGGAAGCCATGACAAACACCTTGATCGTACTCGCCGGATACATCGCCTTATCATTCAGGCTGAGAATGTCGCCGGTTTCCAGATTTTTCACGTAAATAGACCAGGTACCCCCCGTATTTGTTTGTCATCGTCTTCAGAGTGTTTTTCAGGCTGCTTAACGCCACTTCCTCTTTCGCACACTTTTTCCCGTTCGCATCTACCCAGGAACCATCCGGGACCTGCCGGCTTTTGGCGATTTTGCCGTTCGATAAAAGATAATATCCGTTCTTCCAGCAGTTTGTCAGCATTTTACCGGCTGCATTGATGTAATATTTATTTCCCTTATATGTCACCCATCCTTTTTTGCGGATCAGCGCACCTCTTATACCGCCAAAATAATACGTCCCGTTAAATGTGACGCTGCCCACCTTCTGCTGTACCTTGCGAAATGCTTTTCCGGTACAAAGCTTTCCAACGCTGTTAAAATAATAATAGCCTTTGAAGGAAACGCCGCTCACTTTCACGGAAAGTTTACGTACCTGAGCATCTGCGGAGAGTTTTCCATATGCCTGCACATAATAGTAGCCGCTGAAGGTTTTGGATTTTGCCGTACATTTCAGCCCGGATAGTTTAACCAGACCGCTTATCTTAGTCGGAAAGCATCCTTTGCTGTTCGTATAATAATATCCCTGAAACGTCACTTCGTTTACAGTCGTATCCAGATAATATACTGCTTTTTTCTTCAAAAGCTTCCCCTTACTGTCAAACATATAATAGCCTGCACTAAAAGAAGAAGATTTCTCAACAGCCAGATACTGAACCCCGGTCAGCGCATTGCCGTCCGTATCTTTCAGATACCAGTTTTTCGACTTATAAGTAAGATAGCTTCCGCTCTCATCCGTAAAAGACACCTTTTTCGCAGAGGCCGCCTGCACATGGCCGGCCTCAGACATCCGGCTGCCGCAGAACAGGAAAAGCGGCAAAAAAATCAGTAACAGTGTTAAGCGCCGTATCATACTCCCGCTTCTGTATTTTGCAAAGCATTCCTCCTTCATACTCACATTCCTCCCATAAAATTTCTGATAACTGTTCAGTACCTTCACAGTTACAATTTCTGATACTTAATTGTTTAACAGAATTTCGAATTCTTTCATATTCCTTTCACACAATGTCCACATCCGCCTGATAGATTATTTTCATCAAATGAAGCCACCCGGGGGTTTTACAATCATAAGCATTCGGACTGGCTTCGACAAAAAACTCTCCCCGACGAGGGGTTTGCATATATTTTCCTCTTTCCCGGACATCCAGATGGATGTCCGTTTCTATGCGCAGAACTGCGCAATGAATTTACCAGCTAACGCCGACGCAGTTCGCGCGATGAACAGAGGCTTACTCGCCGCCCTGCTCAATTCGTTATACCGTTTTCCTGTGCATGACATCGCCCTTTTCGCAGCGGTTTCCCCAGCCATCGATCAATGTTCCATCCCGGTAAACACAGATGATCTCACAATTATTGGAACAGCGGCCGCAGCTGGCCTCGCGTGTCTTAAACTCAACATTCTCCATTGAAAAGTCAAATTCCCGGCGCTCACTTCCGCTCTTCGCGAGTAAGGCGGCTCCGATGGCTCCCATCAGATGACCGTTTTCATCCACGCGCACCTCGCAGTCCAGCGCTTTCTCAAACGCGGCAACGACTCCGACGTTTTTGCTGACGCCTCCCTGAAATACCACAGGAGAAGCAATCCGCTTTCCCTTGCCGACATTATTCAGATAATTGGCTACTACCGCCTGACAAAGTCCCGCTACAATATCCTCCTTTGAATGTCCCATCTGGATTTTATGTACCAGATCAGACTCCGCGAACACCGTACAGCGGGCAGCAATCTGCGTCGGGTGCTTCGACTTCAGGGCGATTTCCCCCATATCTTCCACCTCAATGCCCAGACGTCTGGACTGGCTGGAGAGAAAAGCACCCGTACCGGCTGCGTAAAGGGTATTCATGGCATAATCGACCGCCACGCCGTTTTCCACAAGTATGATCTTGGAGTCCTGTCCGCCGATCTCCAGGATCGTGCGTGTTTCCGGATAAAAAGAAGTCGTGCCGACCGCGTGAGCGGTGATCTCGTTTTTTACCATGGTAGCACCCGTGATCGTACCTGCCAGACGACGGGCGCTTCCCGTTGTGCCTGTCGCTACGATTCTGTACGCATTCTTATCAAATTTTTCTTCCAGAAGACCAATCAGCTTTTTGACCGCCCCGATCGGGTCGCCTTCCGTCCAGATGTAGGCGCTGGACAAAATTTCCTTATCGTCATTTAAAATAACCCCTTTTGTAGAAATCGATCCAACGTCGATTCCCAGGTACGCTTCTCTCATCGAAATACCTTCTTTCTCATACTCAGCATATCATAAAACGCTTCCAGTCTTGTCATCAACCCCGTATCACTGGTCTGTGAATCATAAGTCAGATACAGGATCGGGAGCTTATAGTCCGCGCTGATGTTCTGCAGCACGGGCATGATGTCGATCTCCGGAGTACAGCCCGCGGACTTCACATGAATGATGCCGTCAAAGCCCCGCTCTGCGTAATCCCTTGCGCACCAGATGTTCGCCGTGGAGGTCGGCCCCATCTCATACCGGCACAGATCCCGGATGCGCACATTCAGGTTCTTCTCCCCGCCGTAATGCAGATTCCGGTGAGAAATATTCATCCAGCGATGCACCTCCACGCCCATATCCGCCAGCTTCTGTTCCAGTTCCAGATTGGAAAAATCATCCTGCACCGTAAAATATTCCCCGATCACTCCAACCCGGATCGGTTCTTCCTTTTTCAGCGGAATCTCATGAAACGCACTCTTTACCCGCTGATATCCCGCCTCGATCTCTCCCTTTGCGGAAGCTTTATTCATATCTGTCCAAAACTGATCCAATGCTTTTTTGTAGGAACCCTTTTCCAATTCAAAACCGCAGTTCCTGTAGTAAGTCTCCTCGATCTCGTCAATATACTCCACCATTTTGAGCATTTCATATCCGGCAGCCGTCGCTTTCGCGACATGCAGCTTCGGCGCCATCCGTCGGATCACCTTCAGATAATCCCGGGCTTTCCCCGTGGTATATTCGGCCATATTGATAAAGTCAAAATGGTAGCCGAGATCCCGCAGGATCTGTTCCTGCAGCTCGCCGTAATATCCCAGACGGCACGTGCCGAAAAGCATCAGCAGCGTATCCGCTCCGCATTCAAGGGCTTCGATCATGCTGCCCAGCGTTGTCTTAAACGGCGTACAGACAGTATCCGGGCTGTAAAGGCTTCCGATATCCAGAGTCTTTTTCGTCATTCTGGGCTGCATGATATACTGCTGCTCCAGTCCTATGTCAACAAAATATTTTAAAGCGTAATTGTACCTTGCCGCGATTGGAAACGCGATCTTCTTTTTATTTGTTACAACCGGTTCTTTTGCCATTTCCGCAATTCATATCCCTTTCTTAAAAGTAAGAATGTCAATAAAGCTCTCCAGACGCGTCTCTATCCCTGCCATACCACTCTGCGCATCCAGCATCAGGTTGAGGATCGGTGTATTTTCCCCGGCACCGGATAACTGCGCTACTCTGCGAATGATCATATCATTCGTCATCGCATCCGGGCCGCATGGAAATACAGGCAGCAAAATGATGCCGTCCACTCGTTTCCGGTTCTCATAGATGCCGCCGGCAATCTCCCGGTTCAACTCCCAGCGCATGGTCGGAGACAGTTTCGCCCCCTGCTTCAGCGCATCCTTCCGGTCCATCACATCCGCATACAAAACCGTTACACCGGCGTTTTTTAAGAACTCCGTGACGGGTCTGCCGATATATGCGTCCTTTTCCACGTAGCTGTGCGACGCGATCATCACCTTCAGCCCGTCATTTTTATACAACGCTTCCTGCTGCTTTACCCGGCGCTTCCAGTCATCACTCTCTGCCTTTTTTGCCGCCTTGTATGCTTTTACCGCATTCTTCCTGGAGAACCCGATCTCTCCGGCCATCGCAATAAATGCCGTTTCCTCATCCAGTCCATGCGTGACATCTATATTATAGGAAAGGAACTTTTGCCCGCTTTTTCGGAAAAGGTTACGGCAGATATCATACATCCCCTCAAACGTTGTGCACATATACCTGCGGATCCCGAAATTACTGATCCGCGGCACCAGAATATAATCACATTTGCCGATCAGGGCTTCCACATGACCAAGATAAAGCTTCACAGAAAGGCACATTTCGTCAATTGCCCTCGCGCTGCCGATATTCAGGGTCTCCAGAGTCGTCGGCGGGCTGACCCGCACTTCCGCTCCGAGCTGCCCGAAAAAAGTCTTCCAGAGCACCTGATATCGGTCGTAGAGCAGTGCTCTCGGCAGACCAATTGTCAATACCTGTCCGGGAACAGTTCCGCCGCTTGTGCTGTTTTCGTTCTTTTTTGCCAATTTTTTCACCTCATAATAAAATTGTGATTATTATATCCTTTCAGAAGTCCTTTTTCAATCACCAGATTTCGGCAAATGCCCAAATAATCGTGTTGCACAAATTCTTAATTGCCCAATGGAGAAGAACATGCTAAACTATTGCGCAGGAAGATCCAGCGGGCAGCCGTTTTTTACAACGCGTTTGCCTTTTATCACAATCAGGGAGGAATGGCTCATATGCCCAAGGCACTTTTTTTTGACATCGACGGAACATTATGGGATTTTAAAAATTACATTCCGGACAGCACAAGGGAAGCAATCCGGCTGTTAAAGGCGAACGGTCATCTGGTATTTATATGCAGCGGCCGCTGCCGGGCTTACATACAGAATCCCGATCTGCTGGGACTTGGCTTTGACGGTATCGTCTCCGGCTGCGGTACCATGGTGGAATATCAGGGAAGACGGCTTTTCCACAAAACAATTCCTGCCGATCTGGCAGTCCGCACTGTAGAGACCGTGCGCAGATATGGGTTCCGCCCGATTCTGGAAGGCGCAGATCACCTCTATCTTGACCGCCACGAGTTTGGTCAGGACGCTTACGGAGAAAAGGTCATCCGCGAAATGGGCAGCCGTCTGCTGCCGATCACGGAATTATGGGGACAATGGGAGATCTCCAAGCTTTCCTGCGCGACAAACGGCGCAGACCGGGAAAGCTGTTTTGCCAGGTTAAAAGAAGAATACGATTATATCATCCACAACGAAAATGTTGTGGAAATGGTGCCGAAGGGATTCCATAAAGGGACCGGGATTCTAAAGGTCTGCGAAATCCTTGGGATTGACCCTGCGGATACCTTCGCATTCGGCGACAGTGTAAACGATCTGGGTATGTTCAGCACTGCAGGGATTTCTGTGGCGATGGGAAACGGCTCTGAAGCGGCAAAGGCCGCGGCCACCTATGTGACAAGCCCCCTTCCTGAGGATGGCATTTACAATGCCTGCTGGCATTTTGGGCTGATATAAGCTTTCGTATGATTGACAGACAGAATAGTCTGATCATGAATTTTGCGTATCCGTTCTGCCTGTCTGACTCGTTTTTCCATGAATCATTCCATGCAGAGACCTTCTCAGGCCACTTCATCAGTCCGCCTGACACAGAAGCGGCCGCGCAGGAATGCGCTCAGGCGGATTTCAATAAGATTCCAGGTGATCCAGGCCGCCGCGATCACCAGTATAAGAATAACAAGTGCTCCCGCAGCCGAAGTACCATTCAGCGCAGAAAAATCAAAGACCTCCCGATCCAGAAACATGACCGGATAATAATGAATGAGATAGATGGAAAAACTGATATCTCCCAATCTCACCAAAAAGTGCGGCATCTGAACGAACAGCCCCGCCGTAAAGAAAGCCAATACGGTCAGCATGGCAGGCAGTCCCCACACGACCGGCCTGCGCCAGCCGAGAAGGTTCACCCGCGGCGCGGTGAAGATCAGAAACAGCAGCAAAGCCGCACCGGTCAGAAATGAAAGAATCCCACAGCATGTCCCGGATTGCCGCCGGCGGCTTTTGCGCAGACTGTTGGCGGTATCTTCTGAAGAATACCCATCTTCCGGATTTTTTTCTTTCATGCTCCGGCTAAGCAGCGTTTTCTGAAAAACAATTCCTGCAATATAATAACACAAAATTCCCAGAGCAAATTCCAGCATGACCGGACATCCATAAAAGAAAACCGGCGCCAGCCAGGGTGAAACAGATTCCGCTGACTGCGCTGCGTTTACGCTCCAGAAAGGCTGTATTCCCAGAAGGCTTTCCCCGGTAATCGTCCTGCCTCCGGAGGCAGCCGCACCGATCAGTACGCACAGAAATAGCAGCGCCGAACAGATGACTCCGCGATACCGATGGCTGATATGTAGCGCCAGGAAAAACAGCAGATAAAAAAAGATCTCACAGTTGATGGTCCAGCCGACCCGCAAAAGCGGCTGCAGCACCCCATTCCCAATGTCAAACGGAATGAACAAAAGGCTTTTGATCAGAAACATCACAGATGTCTGTGTCTGTTCAAACAGATCCGGAAACACCGTCAGCAGTGCATAGGTGAAGAATGTCATCAGATAATAAAACGGTACGATCCGAATCAGTCTTTTCCGGAGAAAAAATCTGCTCCCGCTCCCTGAGGAAGAATCCGGACCTCTATGCGTTGTCAGCATGATCATAAAGCCGCTGATGTAGAAAAAAATATCGACTCCAAAAGCACCACGTGCAAAAAACGCATGTGGTGCATTACGATCAATACCGCGCTGATTCCCCGAAGCGTCTGAATTCCGTCAAACCGCGACTGATAAAACTCCTCCGGAAACGCTTTCTCCTGAACCATACAGAATCCCCCGCCGTCTTTTCGTAACTGTTCAATGTCCTCACAGCAACGTCTTTTCGTAACTGTTTACTACCCTCACAGTTACGAGGGAAAAGCCCATTTATAATCGCTTCGCGATGGGGCTTTTCCCCACATACTATATGTTTTCATACGGTCTTCGCAGCGAATGCGAAGACCTGTCCTGAACAATTACGTCTTTTCTATATCTCCAACGGTTTTGTATCCTTTTCATGCAGACGGCTCTCATGCTTTTCATAATAACCGATCAGCCCGCCTTCGTCGTTCTTAAGTGCAACAATATATACGTCTGTGTCCTCTCCGTCCCAGTTTTTTGTATAGGTATAGACCTTATTCAGATCCGGTTCGCTGCGGAATCTTTCAATCACAGACAGAATGATTTCCTTCGAGTGCGGATTATGACAGTCAAAAATGGACTTCCCAATCAGTTTTTCTCCGCCGCTCTTCGCATATCTTTTTACTGCCGCCGCATTCATATACACAATCGTATGTTCCATGTCGCAGATCACAACCGGTGCATCGTCCGCTTCTACCACTGCTTTTAAAAGTTCGTTCATTGCTGCTCTCCTCCTGAATTCCCATCTCATCCGTCTTTCAGAATATGATCCTCAAATCCGGTATTTGCTGAATGGATTCCCAAATTGATTTTTAAATTGATTTCTGAAATTTTCGTAATTATTATGCCAGTGTATCCGGCAGCTGTCAAGAAGAAAGGCAGAAGCATATTTATAGTCCTGCTTCTGCCGTTACAGGTCACACCCTAGCCAGGACTCACTGAAACGGATTTGAAGACTAAATT
>JAJQIL010000071.1 GCA_021199235.1 Lachnospiraceae bacterium
CTTATGTTAAAAATTTTTCAGGACATTTTCAAAAACGCTTGACAGTATTTTTTTATTTTTTACAAAATTAATGGGTTGCAGTTGATTCTTATTCGGATTATAATAGGCGCAAAATGTTATTTTAAACGTGTATAAAAGTAAAAGTGTAAATGCTGCTGTCAGAGGGAGGCCCGATGATTTCCATACGTAATAAATTCCAGGCGCTTCGTGAGCTGTGGGTTTCCAGGACCCGGCTGATCATGGGCGGATTTCTGATTATTATTTTGGCAGGAGCATGTCTTCTGATGCTTCCCTTTGCCACGAAGAGCGGGCAGCATACGACTTTCTTCGGTGCGCTGTTTACGGCGGTTTCCTCGACCTGTGTGACCGGGCTGATCGTGTATGATACCTGGACGCACTGGACGGTATTCGGACAGCTGGTCATCCTGACGATGATCCAGATCGGGGGACTGGGCTTTATCACGATCGGCACTTTTGCGATGGTTCTGTTGGGAAAGAAGATCGGTCTTGCCGGACGGGAGCTGATCCACGAAAGTCTGAATACGCTGCAGCTGCGCGGGAGCGTGCATCTGGTGCGGCGGATTGTTGTCGGGACGCTGTTTTTTGAGGGGACGGGGGCTGTTCTGCTTTCCATCCGTTTTATTCCGCAGATGGGCGTTCTGAAGGGCATTTATTATGGTGTATTTCACGCCGTTTCGGCCTTCTGCAATGCAGGCTTTGACCTGATGGGCTATCAGGAGGCCTACTCTTCTTTCTGCGCCTATGCAGGCGACCCGCTGGTGAATCTTGTCCTGTGTGCGCTGATCCTCATCGGCGGCATCGGTTTTATTGTGTGGGAGGATCTGTGGGAGAACCGCTGGCACTGGAAGCGCTATTCGCTTCAGACGAAGATTGTCCTCACGGCTACGGCTGCTCTGACGGTGGGCGGCACGATTCTGTTCCTTATCTCTGAGCGCAACAATCTGCTGGCCGGGATGAGTGCTCCGGACCGGTTCTGGCGTGCCCTGTTTTCCTGTGTCACACCGAGGACGGCCGGATTTAATACCATTGACACGGCTTCGCTGACGAACGGCAGTAAGATCCTGACCATGTGTCTGATGTTTATCGGCGGCAGTCCGGGTTCGACCGCAGGCGGTATTAAGACAACTACGATCGTCGTGATTCTGCTTTATATCCGCGCTTACCTGCTGCATAATCAGGATCTAACAGCGTTCGGACGCCGGTTAAGTCCGGATGTGATGAAGCGTGCCAGTGTAGTGGTGTTTATCAATTATTTTCTGGCGCTTACGGCGATTCTGATTCTCCTCATCGGACAGGATCTGCCGCTTGCTGATGTCCTGTTTGAGGCGTTTTCCGCGATTGGAACAGTGGGTATGTCGACTGGCGTGACGCGCGACCTGAACGCACTTTCCCGCGCAGTGATCATGATTCTGATGTTCCTGGGAAGGGTCGGCAGTCTGTCCTTTGCCATGTCATTTACGGAGAAAAAGCGCCCCGGAAAAATCCGCTATCCGGAGGCGGATATTATTGTAGGATAAATGTAACTATTCAGGACAGTACCTCGCACTCGCTGCGAGGTACGTATGAAAACGTTCATTCTACAGGAAAAAGTCCCATCGCGCAGCGATTTTAAATGGACTTTTTCCCGTAACTGTGAAGGTACTGAACAGTTACGGATAAATATATAATTTAAGGAGACCTGAGTATGAAATCTATCTTGATCATCGGGCTTGGCGATTTTGGTCACTATCTCTGCCGCGATCTGGCGGGACTGAAAAATGAGATTATGGTCGTAGACCAGGATGAGACCGCGCTGGAGGATCTGCTGGATCTGGTGTCTGACAGTCTGATCGCGGACTGTACGCGTGAGAGCGTCCTGAAAAAGATCGGTGTTGATAATTTTGACATCTGCTTTGTGTGCATCAGCGGCAATTTCCAGAGCAGTCTGGAGATTACGAGCCTGCTCAAGGATCTGGGGGCGAAATATGTGGTCAGCATGGTGCGCAGCGAGGTTCATGCCAAGTTTCTCCTGCGAAACGGAGCGGACGAGGTGATCCATCCGAACCGCGGAGCGGCAATGCGGGCTGCTGTGAAATATAATAATGACCATATTTTTGACTACATCGACCTGAAGGACGGGTATTCGATTTATGAGATTACACCGCTGAGGGAGTGGACGGATAAGACGATCCTGAAGTCGGACATCCGTGCCCGGCATGATATGTATATCATCGGCATCATCAGTCCGGATGGACGCACGAATTTTATGCCGGACCCGCAGACGATCATCCACGAAGGCGACCACCTGATGGTACTCGCACACCGCGAGACGGTAGACCGGCTTATGAAGAAGCTGCGCTAAAGGCATCACGCAGGCGCAGCCGCGGTTTGCGGTTTATGAACCGAAGCTGCGTCTGAACGCCCGGCTGCTGTTTCTCAGCGTGAAGAAAATGAACCGAAGCTGTTCGGTCGCCCGGCTGCTATTTCTCAGTGTGAAGAAAATGCACTGAAGCTGTTCGGTCGCCCGGCATGCCTCTTTCAGGCAGCTGTGCCCCGGCGTTATAAAAGGAGACGGAACGCAACAATGGAAAATAATGATTACTATATGGAAGACGCCATGCGGATCCTGGCGGAGACCTACCATAAAATTCTGAAGATCAACCTCACGACCGATACCCATATTAACATCAAGGTCTATCAGTCGGAACAGGATGATTCGCACGGCTACGCACCAACGATATCCGACTGGCTGCGCAATTTTGCCGTCTCCGGCCAGGTCTATGAAAAGGATGTCGAACAATATCTGCGTTTTACGGACATCAATACGATCAGAGCGCACTTTGAACACAGTGACGAATGCATACGGCTTCGCTATCGCCGCCGCACGAACGGCACCTTCCGCTGGGTCATGATGGAGCTTCTGAAGGCAAGCGATTATACGCCGGATAATCAGACGCTGATGCTGTACATACAGGATATACATGATGCGTATATCCGTGAATTCGAAGCACATAAAGAACTGGAATACCTGAGCCGTTTTGACACTCTGACAGGTCTGAAGAATCTGTATTCTTACCGTTCCATGTGTGATATGGTCGCATCGGAATCCTCCCCGCGGCCGATCGGAGTCATGTTTTCGGATCTGAACGGACTGAAAATCATCAATGACACGATGGGGCATGAAAAGGGGAATGAGTTTATCTGCAGCTACGCCGCTATGCTCTGCAGCCACTTTACCAGATATGACTCTTTTCGTATCAGCGGCGATGAATTTCTGGTGGTCAGCATTGACGACGGGAAAGACGAGTTTGTAAAGCAGGCCGAAGCGTTCAAACACCTGCTTGAAGCGGACGGGCTGCCCCGCGCGGCAGTTGGATTTGCATGGATGAGCGGCAACCGCATCGATGCTGTTACAGCAGAAGTGGAAACTCTTATGTACAGTGATAAACAGAGTTTTTATGAAGCGCATCCGGAGTATAAACACAGTGTCGTCGAACAGTCCTATCATGATGAGATGGCATCTCTGATCAGTGTTCTGACCGACTCCTACGAGGTACTTCTGCTTGCGGATCTGAACGAAGACACCTACCATATCATTAAGCAGAACTCAACCAGCATCAATGCCGGTGAGCCGCTAAACGGGATTTACTCGCGGCGAAATGACAATTTCTGCAACGGCTATATTTCCGATGATTTTCGGGAACTGCGCAGGAATATCGGCAGCATCTCCAATCTCCGGAAGCAGCTGCGCACAGAGAATCACATCATCTGTGATTATCGTCTCAAAAACGGGCAATGGAGAGAATCTGCTTTCTGGAAGACCGGCTCCGACATAGACGGAAAGCCCACTAAGATCATTTATTACTCACAGTCCATTGACCATTCGATGACAGAGCGTTTAAGCCGCCGCCGCACGGCAGAAAAAAATCTGGAACTGCTGGCGGGGCTGAATGAAGCCTATCGTTCCTTCAGTCTGATCAATCTGGACAATGAATATCTTTGTCTGCAGCAAAACAATACTCTGCCCGACCGCATCAGCGAGATGATGAACAATGTTCCATATGAAGCTATGATTCATAAATTTGCGGAGGAGTTTTTAGATGAGGAGGACATCCCCTCTTTTATCGAAAAGACAAGTCTGATCCTTATCCGCAGGGAGCTGCAGCATAAAAAAAGCTACCGCGTCCTTTGCCGCATAAAGCCTGAAATGCAGTCTGTAGTCGGAGCCAGATATGAGAAGTTCAGCTACAGTTTTTCCGGTGTAAAAAACCACCGTTCCATCGTCATGGCGACTCGCGATATTACTGATGTGGTTGAATGGGGGCAAAATCTTATGTAAAGCGAGCAGGCGATCCCGGCAGGAGCAGCCTCCTGTCATGGGTCAGGGGACGCCAGCAGGTCATCCTCCCAGCGCTGCAGGTTCCCCAGAATCTCCAGCACTTTTCCGTGCGCCAGTTCTACCTGCCGCTGCGCGTCGTTGATCCGCGACTGCACCATCCAGTCAGCGACTGCACCATCAAAGAACAGGTCCGCAAAGCTCAGGAAACCGCCGACTTCTATATTGAAATTCATCGGGACATCAATATCACGCAGTTCTTTTTTCAGTACCTGCAGATAATATTTCGCGTCCTCGATCTGGCGGCGGGCCTTATCCATACGCCCGTGTTTGAGCAGAGTGGTGACCGTTCCGCCTCCAAAAAGATCCAGAAGTCCCCAGTTTCTCGCACCTTTCAGTTCACGTCCGGCATTCTCCAGACTGTCCAGCGCACGGTTCGCAGCCGTTATCGCCTCACGTACTTCTCTGAGTGTGTCCTGCTTTGTCATGATCCAGTTTCCTTTTCCATCATAGTAACTGTTCAGTGCCTTCTCAGTTATCCATCATACATTTTATTGATACAAGGGTGCCGGACCTTCAGCGGAGGTCCGCTGAGCACCGGCCGGGGCCTGCCCCCCGGATATTCAAAAGCCGGCCGGCTTTCTTCAGATGAACTCCGTCGGCAGTGCACGAAAAGCCTCATACACCTTCGGGAACTTTCGTTTCAGGGAAATGAGCTGTCCGTCTGCTCCCAGAAAACAGTGCCCGGTCTCTCCCGTGCAGCAGAGCACGTCATCGCCGTCCCGCAGCACCTCGTACTTTATCGTCAGCCGGATACCGTCAAATTTTTCAATCGCCGAACGAATTTTTACGGTTTCGCCAAAGCGGACGCTTTTCACAATCTTCGCATTGATCGTAAGCACCGGACTGATGATTCCCTCTGCTTCCAGCTTATCATATCCATACCCGATCTCATCCAGCGTATGCACTCTGCACTCCTCGAACCATCGAATAAAATTCGAATGATGCACGACCTGCATCTGGTCTGTCTCGTAATATTGCACCTTGTGGATCCAGGGAGTGATCCCCACCGCTGGTGCAGTTTCTTTTTCTGCTGTGTCAGCCAATGCGTCTGTATTGATACCGGCAGCAGAATCTGTTTTTATATTAGCACATGTATCTGTATTGGCAATCATACCAGGGTTCCTCCGATGCAGGAAACGGCCTGCTGTTCTGCGTTCGAAACAAATTTTCCCAAAAGAGGGCTTTTGCCCGCTTAATAAAGTGGGCCAGCCCTCTGATAAAACAGAATTCTTTGCCACGGTCAGTCAGTCTTACCACGCAAACTTCTCTTCAAAGTACGCTTTCAGATCCTCAATCTTTACCCGCTCCTGCTCCATTGTGTCACGGTCACGAACGGTTACGGCGCCGTCCTCTGCAGATTCAAAGTCATAGGTCACGCAGAATGGTGTGCCGATCTCGTCCTGTCTGCGGTAACGTTTGCCGATATTGCCGCGGTCATCAAACTCGCAGTTATAATATTTCGAAAGCTCGGTGTAAATCTTTTCCGTGCCTTCATTCAGCTTCTTTGAAAGCGGCAGGACGCCGATCTTTACCGGCGCGATTGCCGGATGAAAATGCAGGACGGTGCGCACATCTCCGCCCTCCAGCGTCTCTTCATCGTATGCACTGCAGAGGAACGCCAGCACAACACGGTCCGCGCCGAGCGACGGCTCGATCACGTACGGGATGTACTTTTCCTTCTTTTCCTCATCAAAATAGCTCATATCCTGGCCGGATGTATTCTGATGCTGGGTCAGATCGTAATCAGTACGGTCCGCGATGCCCCAGAGCTCACCCCAGCCGAACGGGAACAGGAACTCAATATCAGTCGTACCCTTGCTGTAGAAGCAGAGTTCCTCCGGATCATGATCGCGCAGCCGCAGCTCATCCTCTTTCATCCCCAGCTTTTTCAGCCATTCGAAGCAGAAGCTTCTCCAGTACTGGAACCAGTCAAGATCCGTACCCGGCACGCAGAAAAACTCCAGCTCCATCTGTTCAAACTCGCGTGTACGGAACGTGAAGTTGCCCGGCGTGATCTCATTGCGGAATGACTTGCCGATCTGGGCAATACCGAACGGCAGCTTTTTCCGGGAAGTCCGCTGTACGTTTTTAAAATTGACAAAAATACCCTGTGCAGTCTCCGGGCGAAGATAAACGGTGTTTTTCGCGTCCTCGGTCACGCCCTGGAAGGTCTTGAACATCAGGTTAAACTGACGGATGTCAGTGAAATTATGCTTACCGCAGGACGGGCAGGGAATCTGGTGTTCATCAATATAATCCCTCATCTCTTCCTGTGAAAAGGCATCGATCGGCTTGTCAAGCGTCAGCCCCTGTTCCGCGCAGTAGTCCTCAATCACCTTATCCGCACGGAAACGCTCATGGCATTCCTTGCAGTCCATCAGCGGGTCAGCAAAGCCGCCGAGATGCCCGCTGGCTACCCAGGTCTGCGGATTCATCAGAATCGCGCAGTCCACGCCGACGTTGTACGGATTCTCGCGGACAAATTTCTGCCACCAGGCCTGCTTAACGTTATTCTTCAGCTCCACGCCGAGATTGCCGTAGTCCCAGGTATTTGCCAGGCCGCCGTAAATCTCGCTGCCCGGGTAAACAAAGCCTCTGCCTTTCGCCAGCGCCACGATCTTATCCATTGTTTTTTCCATAATGTTCTCCTCTCCATCCTGTTTCTATATTTTATTCAAAACACATATGCTTTTATCGTTTATCCCTTCAGTATAAATGCTCCGCATTCTCCGCACTCATTCCGTATCATACAAAATGTACACGCGGTTCGCAAGCTTTTCTTCCTCATAGGAAACTTCCTCCCCTTCATATACTTTGCTGGACGGAAGCACAAGTACTTCTCCTTCGTCTTCCTGTTCTCCGTTCGCATTTACGGTATCCGATGAAATCATCTCCGCATTGGTGCTGATATAGATTACGGTGCCTTCTTCCACGTGTACTTCCATCGGAGCCTGCACGATCACCACCTGCAATGACATATCCTGAAATACCCGGCTGCTGCCGAGCGCAGTATCATCCGCCACGCCATCCTCTACCTGATAAAAAGAGGTGTCAAACAGGTATCCTTCAATCTGCGCGCCGATGATCGATCCGCTGAAAAACTCGGCATTATTAAATTCTGCATAATCTTCCGCAGACGAATACCAGAGCTTTAATGTAACGGCCGTGCCTTCGTTTTCAAAGCTGTCGATCCGTATGGTATCCTCGCCATGCTCCGAATTATATTCCGTGATCTCCGAATTGATCATGCTTTCCAGCTCGCTTACATCATAATATGACTCGTCGAGCGTATCCTGAACGATTTCTGTCACGCTTCCGTCCGCCGCAATTGATATCGCGTCCGACTCCTGCGGTGTCCATGCCGTCTGTCCTCCAATCAGCTGTTCCATCTCGCTGCAGCCGCCAAGCATCGTCACCGCAGCCAAAAGCCCCGCAGCCGCGGCTCTTTTTTTCGCTGTCACCGCAATCCTCCCTGATTTGTTTAAAACTGTCGTTTAAACGTATTTAATCGTTGCCTGTAAATCACATAACAATCCATATTATACAGGCATTCCGCCCATGTTTCAACTGTTTCTTTCCCGGTTATTGTCCTCGATTTCCACAGGAAATCGGGGATGCAGGCCGCGCCATTGCCGCAGGCAATTCTGCATGCGCGGCTCTCCATGATTTTCTTCCCATAGAAAGAATCGTTGCAACCGTTCAGCGTCTTTACAGTTACGAATCGTTACCGTTCATGCTTCGGGTGAGACATCCTTCCCAACGTTCTGAGAAGGCACCTCCGTCATCTGCCGGAGAATTTCGAGAGATTTCAGTTTCCGGTCCACCGCTATACTGTTATAGTAATCCTGCACGCGCCGGAATTCCCGGAAGACCTCCGGCTGAAGCGTAAAGCGGTAAAGCTTCTGCATCGGCGCCCGGATGACATAGGAAAGCGCGTATCTCGTTGATTCCATAAGTTCCGGATCGTTCGCTGTCTCATAAGGATATTCCCCATTGATCACCATGGCTTTCATCTCAAAGATACAGCGGATCAGTTCATCGTCCGGCTCCGGTCTGGGAAGTGCGCGAAGCGTCGCATACAGAAGATTCAGCATCTGGGATGCCTCCAGATTCTCCCTTGTATAGTATTCCGCAAGTTCCATAAAATAACACGCGTAGCAGGCCGCCGTGACATCCTGGCGCACTTCCGGAAAATAATCCGAAATGTCCGCCTGCACAAGCGTATACGCGCTTTTTCCTTCATAGACCGTAAAACTGCCGAACGCAAATGGCGTCGCCGCCGCGAGCAACGCGCTGTTTGTCCTGCGGGCGCCCCGGGCAAACGCCGTGATCTTTCCGCGCTCCTTCGTCAAAAGAACGGTTCGCCTGTCATATTCCCCTGTCGGTACAGCCAGAAGCACCATGCCCGTCAATTTAAGGGGATCACTCATTGCGCTCACCGCCCTTTCCCTGTCTACAGCATCACCTTAGCATTCCAGTTCTTTTTTATCATAACCGAAATTTTTTATCATAAAATCACTGTCACGCCAGTCCTTTTTTACTTTCACCCAAAGCTGCAGATTGACCGGCTCCTCCAGCATCTGCTCGATCTCATAGCGCGCCTGTGAACCGATTTTTCGCAACATCGCGCCCTGTTTGCCGATGATCATGCCCTTGTGAGAATCCTTTTCGCAGATGATCGTCGCTTCAATATCCATGATCCAGTCGGAATTCCTGCGGACATCGGTCTCCGTCTGCTCGCGGCGTCCCGCGGGATCCCAGCCGTTCTTTTTCCCTTCCGGAGCAGCCTTTGCATCCCCGGACCCTTTTTGCGTACTGTCAGCTGCCGTATTCAAAGAGTCTCCATGATCATGCCTGTGACGGTTTCTGCGCCGTACGGCCTCGGCACGGCTGTCCCTTTTCTTCTGGCTGCCTGCCGGACGTTCTTTCATCACTTCAATCGCGACCGCGATACCGTGCGGTATCTCCTCATCCATACAGCGCAGCACTTTCTCACGGATCAGCTCCGCCACGATCTGCCGCTGCGGCTGGTCGGTCACGGTATCATCATCGTAAAACTTCGGTCCGTACGGGAGATAGCGGAAAATAGCCTGGATCACCTCGTCCATGTGCAGCCCCCGCAGCGCGCAGACCGGAATCATGTCCGCAAACCGGTATGAACCGGCCGGACGCGCAGCATTCTCCGCATATATCGCATGTTCTTCCTTTGACGCCGTTTCTTCCGTACCTGCAAAAAGCTCCCGGTACGCGTCCATGCAGCGTGGAATTTCCTGTTTATCCACCGTATCCATTTTGTTCATGATCAGGATCACCGGCACTCCCGCCTTCTGCAGCAGGCGCGCAATGTGCTGCTCGCCTTTGCCGATGTACTCCGTTGGTTCTACGAGCCAGAGCACCACGTCCACTTCCCGGAGCGTCTGTTCCGCAGCTTCCACCATGTACTCGCCCAGCTTATTCTTTGCTTTGTGAATGCCCGGCGTGTCAAGGAAAATGATCTGCCCCTGATCCGATGTGTAGACCGTCTGGATGCGGTTCCGCGTCGTCTGCGGCTTACTTGACGTGATCGCGATCTTCTGCCCGATCAGATGGTTCATCAGCGTGGACTTTCCCACATTCGGCCGTCCGATCAGGGTCACAAATCCGGATTTAAATCTCGTGTTTTCTGTTTCCATATCTTATGATATCCTCGCACTCCCTGTAAAACGATTCCCGTTGTTTCCTATATCGATTCTGATTGAGCGTCAAAAGGGATTGTTATTCCTCCGCCCCGCTTAACGGCCTGATGGAATCAAACAGATCCTGAGCCTCTTTGATCTTCTCTTCATTGCCGACTACGCAGATCGCGTCCGCGTCCAGCACAGCCTGTACCAGCGGCGCAAGTGCGCGGATATCCTCCGGCGCCGCGGAAAGCACCTCGTCCCGTTCCTTCTGAACATCTTCCTCTGTAATCCCGCTGAAGTACGCGTTCAGAGCGCGTGCCCCCTTCATCGACGGGGTCAGCGGCGTATCCAGGTCGCTGATCGCACCAATGATGTATTTTGTCATCTCCCGCTCATCGGCGTCAAACTCGCGCAGATAAGCCGGAATGCCTTCAAATACCTGATTCGTTCCGCGAAGATGCGGGTCACGATAAGAGACAAAGAACGCGTCTCCCCTCCGGTAGAAGGAGCACATACACCCGTACGCGCCGCCCTTTACGCGGATATTCACCCACATGTACTCATAGCTCATCAGCACCTTTAAAATGTGAAGCGCTCCCGTGTAGGCAAAGCCTGCGTCCCGGAAATTGCCCGCGCGTGCCACATACTGCACCTGTCCAGGAGTCGTAAAGCCCTCATTTTTCTTCTCCAGAGGCAGCGGTCCGCGCAACGTACGTTCCGCACTCATTTCTGTCAATTCGCTTTCTGCCAGTTCGTTCATAAACTTCTCAAGCGGTGCGCGAAGCGCGGCAAGTCCATCCACGTCATTTGTCACACTGACGAACAGGTTCTCCCGGCGAAACAGCAGACCGACAAGCTCTTTCAGTTTTGCCTTAAGTGCTTCCTTTTTCTCCTCAAAATGCTCTTCCAGATCCGCCGCCAGCTCGTAAAAGGCAATCCCGCTCACCGCGTCATTGAACGCGTTAAATTCGGACAGGTACGACAGTGCCCGCCCTGATGCGGCCTGATGTCCGGCTGTGCTTAACTGCATGGAAAGGCGGGATTCCAGCTTCGCGAGGATTTCATACAGCCTCTTATCGTCGTCAAACTTTGACGTCAATATCTCTTTCGACATGGTCAGCGCATACGGCAGCTTCTCATCGAGCACGCGCGAGCGAATTCCCATAAATGCCCGGATTCCGCTCTGCGTCTGGAAGACGCTGATCCCCACGGAAATGCCGCCTGTGTTTGCATTGATATCGTTATTCAGGTCACTGTAGGAATACTGTTCGGTGTCGACCATGCCAAGCACGGCTTTCAGGATTCCCAGATATCCCAGATCCTCTGCCGGCACTTCCTGCGCGTCAAACAGCAGATCCAGATAAGAAATCCCGTTTGTAAACACGTCGTGATGCAGCACTGTCACGCCGTCCCAGTCATACTCCGTGTTTTCAATCGGCGCCGCTTTCTTTCCGATATCCTCGCGTGTCAGCATCTTAATCGCACTGAGTTCCTCCTGCGTGGAGGGTGTTTCCTGAAAAGCGCGCAGCCGCCCGGTTGCGGCAATCATATCCTGAATCTCCTCTTCTGAAAGGGATTCTTTCAAGGCGCACAGCCTGTCCCGCAGCGCCGCATCCGTCTTTGCGGTCAGTCCCTGTTCCGGAGCCAGTGTCACCAGCGACACATGCGTATTGTCCAACAGATATTTTTGGATCAGGTCCTCAAAATAAGAGGTCTCCACGCGATCCCGCAGAGCCGCGTAAACATCCAGCTGTTTCAGATAATCGAATGCCGCGCCGTCATCATACAGCCAGCTGTCAAATACATCGAGGCCGTAGATCAGTCCTTTGGGCGCTGTGCCGTAATCCGCTTCCCGGAACCTGAATTCCATGGAATTGATTCCTGCATAGAGTGCTTTTTTATCCACTCCTTCTCTGACGGTTTTCTCCAGCGTATCCCTGATCACAGAAAGAAAGCGCTCTGCGTCTTCCCCGTTCGCGTTTTTTGCAATAATCGCCAGATACGGCTGATATGTTCCGCTCTCGTAATCGCCCATGATATCGTTGCCGATCCCGGCGTCCAGAAGCGCCTGCTTCAATCTCGCTCCCGGCGCGGACAAAAGAGCGTACTCCAGCACCGCGAATGCATTGGAAAGCTCCACTTCGCCCCCTGTCCCGATCACGGCACTCCACGCCAGGTACGTACTGTCCTCCAGCGGATCCGTCTCCGAAACGGAATACTTACGGCTCACGCAGCGCATGGCCTCAAAAGGCGGCTGTTTCTCTACCACCGGCAGTTCCTCCTCCGGCAGTTTCGTGAAAGCGCTCAGATACTCCTTATCCAGCCAGTTCAGCCGTTCTTCAATATCCATATTTCCATAAAAATAGATATAGCTGTTCGACGGATGATAATATTTTTTGTGAAATGCCAGAAAATCCTCATAGCTCAGATCCGGGATGCACTGCGGGTCTCCGCCGGATTCCACTCCGTAGACCGTGTCCGGGAACAGGCTGTTCATAATCTCACGTTCCAGCACATCCTCCGGGGATGAATAAACACCTTTCATTTCATTATAAACAACGCCGTTGATCGCAATCTCATCCTCCGGATTTTCCAGCTGACAGCTCCAGCCTTCCTGTCGGAAGATCTGCTCATTCCGGTAAATATTCGGGTAAAATACCGCATCAAGATAGACATCCATCAGGTTGCAGAAATCCTTGTCATTGCAGCTCGCGATCGGATACATCGTCTTATCCGGATAGGTCATCGCGTTCAGAAATGTATTCAGCGAACCCTTCACCAGTTCAACAAACGGATCCTTCGCCGGAAATTTGCGGCTGCCGCAGAGCACACTGTGTTCCAAAATGTGCGGTACGCCGGTGCTGTCCGTCGGCAGCGTCTTAAAAGCGATGTTAAACACCTTGTTCTCATCGTCGTTTTGCAGCACCAGGATCCGCGCTCCGCTCTTCTTATGGCGAAGCAGGTATCCGTCAGAGCGGATGTCCTCAATCCATTCATGCTGCACCAGTTCATACTGTGGAAGTGCTTCCAGATTCATGTTTTTTTCCATCCCTTCTAAAAATATAATTCTGTAAAATATACGTTTTCATACGTACCTCGCAGCCGATGCGAGGTGCTGTTCTGAATAATTACATATTTTTTATCTGTGCAGACTCTTTTCTTTACGGTACTTTCGCGTCAACAGCCGGTAAATGCCTCCGCTCAGGATGCCGCCCAAAAACAGAAGCAGCAGGATTGCCGCAGCGCAATGGTAAAAAAACTCATCCGGCAAAATCAGTATCACCGGATCCGTGACCGGATCGAACAGCCAGTAATCATTGTTGAAAAAAAGTTCGTGAAACTGAACAAAAAAAGTGTCCCAGTTCAGAAACATGCAAATCCCCAGGCCAATCGGAATCAGAAACGTCAGAATTGACAGCAGCTTCAGGCTTCCATAATCTTTGTGCATCAGTTTTCGAACCAGTAAAACCAGAAACAGCACTCCGGTAACGATGCACAAAATCTGTATCGTCACAAAGATCCGTTTCACTTCTTTAAAATGTGTCGCCGCGTTGTCCGACATCGGAAAATCGGGAAATTCCAGTTCCTTCACGCCTCCCATCAGCAGATTATAATCAATCAGCACGTCATAGTTTTCCCGTATCACTTCTTCCGTGTATCCGGTCTCGCTCTCCAGGTTCAGATATCCGATGTCAAAATAATAAATGCATCGAAGATTCAGAACCATTACGACCGACAGACAGGCCAAAAAAAGAAAACCGATCAGGGACAGCAGCAGGTTGCTTCCCGTCAATGTCCGTTTTTTCATAAACCGCATTCCTCACTTCTGTCAGTAAATTGACGTAACTGTGAAGCTGCTGAACAGTCACAGCTTCCATGCGTATTGTTCATAATATCACAAAACAGATATCTTGTAAATCAATCTGATTGAAAAATTGCGATACAAGGAAAACCTCCGGGAGATTCTTTCACGAATCCCACGGAGGCTTCCATATCACAATGCCGCATCTCTATCCTTAACAGTTACAAAACCCCTTTTTATTATTTATTCCTCATCCCTTCTTCTTCTGCGGATGAATACCACCAGCAGAACAATGAAGATCAGGCACGCCACTACCGCGATAACCACAACCTGTATGATCGGGGTATCATCTCCGGTCTGAACAGATTCCAGAGACTCTACGATATTGAATGTCACTGAAGTAGTGGTCGTAGTGCCATCTGCCACCCAGGAACTTCCGTCATATACCTGACGTTCAAATGTCACGGTCAATGTATACTCCCCTGTTTTCTTGATCGACATCGAGGTCTCATACGGAGAGGAACTCCATGTATTCGATACATTGCCGATGGTATATCCGGTCGGCACATAGCGGACATCCCCCGGATTCGGATCGGTATTCGACATCCCGGCTCCGACTGGTGTGAAAGTCAGTTTGTCATTTGCCACATAGGAGCCGCCCTCTTCAATCCCGCTGATATAGTTATCTGCCCCGGTCGGTGCGTCCTCATAGGTAGCAGAAATTGTCACATCACTCGCCGGCATCGTAAAGGTCGTGGATGCTTTCGACGCATCCGTAAACGTCACGTTGCCGCTCGTCGCGGTCCATGCCGAAAACACCTTGCCGCTCGCCGGATAATTGGAAGAAATCGTTACCGTATCCCCATAATAGAAATACGTCGCGTTCGCATTGCCGTTCTCCACTGTGACTGTGTACTGCACTTTCCTGTAATTCGCCGTCACTGAAACATCCGCGGACGGCATCGTAAAGGTCGTGGTCGACTTTGAAGCATTAGCCAGCGTCACATTCTGTGTACCTACCGTCCAGGAATCAAACGCATACCCCGTTGCCGGAGCGTCTGCCGTGATCGTTACAGTTGTACCTGCTGTGGTCTCCGTATAGTCCGCGGAGCCGTTTGTCACCATCACGCTGTACTTAATACCGGTGTAGTTGGCCACAAAGGTCAGGTTCTGATCCACGGTCACCGTAACCGTAGAGGAGGATGCGCTGTCGCCCAGATCATAGGCACCGTCATTGACAGTCCATCCGGAGAACTCTTCTCCGCTTGCGCTCGTGTTCGCCGTCACCGTGATCTGTGTCCCTTCCTCATACGTATTTTCTGTATAAGTCCCGTCAATCAGACCATTTGACACTTTTACGGTATAGGTATTCGGTTCATTCACATATACCGCTGTCACTTCCACATTACCAGCCGGCATCGTAAAAGTCGTCGTAGCAGACGAACTGTTCGTAAATGTCACCTCGGTCGTTCCGGTGCTGGTCCAGTGGTCAAATGTCTGGCCATCCGGAGCCGCAGCCGCAGCGATACTTACAGATTCTCCATAATAGTAAGTAGCGGATGCCGTACCTGAAGTGCCTGTTGTTCCGTTTACTACAGTTACCGTGTAAGGCACCTCATCAAAAACAGAAGATGCAATGACATTATCTGCCGGCATCGTAAAGGAATATGTGCCGTCTCCATTGTCTGTATAAGCAACTGTCTTGTTGTCGCCAGCCGTCGTGATCGTCCAGCTGGAGAACGCGGTCCCCACAGCAGTCGCCGCCGGCGGTGTGATGGTGACGGTATCACCTTCCGCATAGGCCCCGCTCAATGCAGTTCCATCCACAGTGACCGTATAAGTCGTCGTAGTTTCACTTTCCACAGCTGCTGTTTCGCTTTCCGCCGTCGCCGCCGTTTCGCTTTCTACAGCCGCTGCCGTTTCGCTTTCCTCAGTCGCTGCCGTTTCGCTTTCCTCAGTCGCTGCCGTACTGTCATCCGATACGATCACGATTTCTTCTTCCGCTGCTGTAGTTTCTGCAGTGGTCTCCGCAGTCGTCTCCGCCACAGCCGCTGTGTAGGTAGCAAGAATCGTCACATCCGTCTCCGGCATGGTAAATGACACCGTCTGTGCAGACAGATCATCCAGCGCCACATTCAGAGAAGATACATACCACCCGCTGAAGGTGTAGCCGTCCAGTTCTTCCGCTGTGATCGTCACGGTATCGCCGGCAGCATATGTTTCAGAATCCGTCTTTGCGTAAGATTCCGCACCCGTATCATAATTAACCGTCAGAGATGAGTACACAACATCTGCAGTCACAACAATATCGGCGTCTGCAGTCGTCTCCGCAACAACCTCTGCAGCAGTCTCTTCTGTAACATCCGCAGCCACGATTTCATCCGTACCCGAAGCTTCCGTTGTCTCAGTCGCCTCAGTAGATTCTGTTGCTTCAGTTGCTTCCGGCGTCTCAGCCTCAGTCTCCTGTGTATAAGTCGCGGTGACCGTGACTTTCGCCTTCGGCATCACAAGCGTTGTCTCCGCACTGGAGGCATCCGCAATTGTCACCGTCACTTCTTCATCATTCGTTTCCACAGTCCAGCCCGCAAACACATATCCATCTTCCGGCTCAGCCGCCGTAATCTTCACGGACTCACCTTCCGGATAATATGCGATGTCCTTGCTGGTATTCTCCGCTTCCAGAGAAGCCTTCTCTTCATCGGTAAATTCATAATGGTTATCCGTGGTGCCGCTGCCGTCCGTCAGCGCGGTCTCGGAAGCGCCGTCCACAACTGTCAGCACATATCCCGCCAGTGTCAGCTGAATAGATGCCGCTACTGCCTCGGCCTCAACGACCTCTGTACCATCTTCAAGCACAGATACCACTGCGTCAGTCCCGGCAGTATAGGATGCCGTCACTGCTTTTCCCTCTGATTCATTCTTCCAGATACCGCTTCCGTCAGCCGTCACCTGATCTCCGTTGGTCTTGGTGATCACAGTTCCTTCCGCAATACCCGTCAGGCTGTCGCCAGGAAACAGAACGGTGCTTTCCAGGTCTTCCGACGTCACTTCATACGCGGAAGCCGCCATCACCTGTGCTGCAGGTACGCACATCATCACACAGGCAAGCAGCAATGCCAGTACTCTTTTCTGCTTTCTCTTCATAATCCTTACCCCTTTCTTCTCCTTAATCCAAATAACCGCTGTAAAATTGTAAAACAAAAACGGCGTTTGATTTACTGTGATTATAGCACAGTGCTTTTTGAAACAAATGATGGTTTCCCTTTGCTTTTCTTAAGACTTTCTGAAATTTGCCGCCAGGCACGGCCAGCAGCATTGCTAATTTGCACTCGCGGCTGTGCGTACAAAGAAAATATCCCCACCGGATTTCTCCAGCGGGGAAACTTTGCAAGCGAGACGATAAGCCGGGTTCTGTCGCGAGTGGTCATCTATCCAGGCCTGTCGTCGCCGACAGGCTCAAGCGGCCTACCTGAGGCTGACGGGCCGTCTGGTGTTACTCTTTTCGCCTCTATGCGGTCTTGCTTCGAATGGGGTTTACATATGCCGCCTCTGTTGCCAGACTATTGGAAGGTCACGCAATAAAATCGCGCCGGGGCGCGATGGCGTGGCCTGCGTCCTCACTCTTTGAGTGAAAAACGTGGAGAGCCACGCAATAAAATCGCGTTGGGCGCGATGGCGTGGCCTGCGTCCTCACTCTTTGAGTGAGGACATGTGGCGCGGTAGTCTCTTACACTGCCCTTCCACCCTTACCGCTCATACGAAAAGCCGCGCAATCGCGCGGCCTTTGTCCGCACCCGAAAAGAGCGCGGACATATGGCGGCGGTTCATTTCTGTTGCACTGTCCCTGGAGTCGCCTCCGCCGGACGTTATCCGGCATCCCTGCCCTGTGAAGCCCGGACTTTCCTCGTCTTCTGCCCGGCATCATCTGACGCCGTCAGAAGCCGCGACCACTTATCTCACTTGCCAGTATTTAAGTTTATCACAAGATAGCGTTCACTACAAGCATCAGGTTTTTTATTTTTCAAAACAGCTGCCCCCGATGAACTCCCGGATCAGAGAATTGTTCGGGATATCGTCACCCGGAATCGGAAGAAAATAATCCAGGAATTTCAGAAGGCGTTTGGCTTCCTCATATTCCGGTTCGCCGGGGCGGACAGAAAACAACAGCGGTTCCGCATACTGCTTAAGTACAGCAAGCTCATAGATCAGCGTGGAATTAAAAATGTAGTCCGCCGATTCCTGATAAGGGAAAATATACTGTTCTTCCCCGCGCCGCACGGAAGGCCACATGGCGATTGTCCCGTGTACGTCCGTACCGCGCATTCGCGCGTCGCGCACCATACGCCGGATCAGACGGCCATCGGTAGTCGGGATCCGGTTGTGTTCATCTATATTCAGCTGCGTAAGTGCGCTGATATAGATTTTGACCTTGTGATCCGGGTCCAGACGATACGTCAGCCGGTCGTTCAGACAGTGAATTCCTTCAATAATAAGAATATCCTGAGGACCAAGGGTCCGTACATCTCCCTTATATTCCCTCTTGCCGGTCTTAAAATTGAAAACCGGAAGCTCGACCGTCTCACCGGCAAGGAGCGCCAGCATATCCTCATTCAGCTTTTCCGTATCAATGGCTTCCAGACACTCAAAATTCGGCTTCCCATCCTCATCAAGCGGGGTGTGTTCCCGTTCCACAAAATAATTGTCCGCTTCGATCGGATGCGGCTTCAGTCCATACACGGACAGCTGCGTCGAAAGACGGTGCGAAAATGTTGTCTTGCCGGAGGAAGACGGACCCGCGATCAATATGACCCGTTTTTCCGGCGACGCGGCAATCGAGGCCGCCATTTCCGCAATCTTTTTCTCATGATATGCTTCCTGGATCATGATCAGATCTTTGGTCCGGTGTTCCACAATATACGTGTTGAGGGCACCTACCGTCGGAATTTCCAGCTTTTTCCCCCATTCAAGTGCGTCCTTCTGTGTACGCCAGATCTTATTCTGTATTTCCGCGGAAACGCGGGCCTGCGCACAGCCGGCCAGCTTTCCCGGCTCCGCCTGCGAAGGGAAACAAAGGAGAAATCCGTCCCCATAAAGCCGCAGGTCAAAACAGGTCAGATAAGAAGCATCCGGCAGCATATATCCATAAAAATAATCCTCGAACGACTCCAGATCATAAATATTTACCTTCGAGGAACGGCGGTAGCGGAACAGCTCTTCCTTATCGTACATCCGATACTCATGAAATCTGGCGCAGGCTTCCCAGGTGGCGATCGTTTTTTTGCGGATCGGCGCCGCCTGGCGGACCAGCGTAAGCATGTACTGCTTCACTTCCTCCAGAAACGCTTCTGTCAGGGGAATCCGTCCCTCCATCGTACAGTAATAGCTTTCCCCCACCGAAAAATGTACACCGACCTTGTCGATATTGCTGTTTTCTCCCGCGCCTGCGAAACGCAAAGCGTTTTCTGCATCGCAGGCGCAAGCTGCCGCCGATGCGCAGCGAGGGGGCATTTCTCCCGCCACATGATAGATTCCTTTTAACATCAGAAGCACCAGAGAGCGCCGGTATGTATCACAGCCCGCCTTATCTTTCAGCGTCACAAACCGAAGCTGGCAGCCCGGCGACGCTTTCTTATACAGCTCACGCAGCCGCCCGTCGGCATTTACCAGCGCGATCGGGCAGGAAAAATCTTTCTGGTGCGCATCCGCAATCTCCCTGTACGTGGTCCCTTCCGGACAGGTTTCCGGCAGCCCTTCCACATAAACCGTTATCGTTTTCTCATTCACACTGCCCAATTGTATACGCCTCTCTTTCTGTGTTGATGTTCTGTAACTATTCAGAACCGTACCTCGCACCCGCTGCAAGGTACTGAACAGTTACGATGTTTTTATCATAAATGTTCAATACCGTTACCCGGAATACAGCATCAGTGCCTCATCAATCAGGCGGATATACGAAAGAACCTCTGATATCCGTTCGCAGCAGGATTCTGTTCTGTTCTTTGATGCGGTCATTTCGTCCGCTGCAGCCCTGCGGCCGGGAGCAGTCTTATTATTTGCTTTGTTCCCGCGGCTCCGTTCCAGGGACTGAAGGATCCGCTCCTGTGTTGCCCTCTCATGTAAAAGAAACTGCCGGAGGACCGGATGACGCATTTTCAGAAGCTCCGGCCCGAAATTCAGTTCCATGGTATTTGCACAGGAAGAGGGGATCTCCGGCCCGCAGGCAGGTACCGCTTTCATCATTGGATAATATTTTCCGTCCTCGAAAACCATATCTTCCCGCACAATGCGGAAACCATTCTGTTCCAGATGCGCACGCACCAAAGGAACTTCCGACTGCGGCTGTAAGATCAGTTCCGGCGCCGGCATGGCATCCGCCCGATGCAGATCTGAAAATGCTTCCAAAGTATCTGCAAGAAGTACCTGTGCTCCTTCGCGAAGAATCCGGACGGTAAGCGCCCCTCCCATTCCGGCAATGACCAGGCTCTGCGCTTCCCCCGCATGCAGCCCGGCAAGTCCATCGGAAAGTCTGGTCTCAATAGCGTCTTCAAGCCCGTGTTCCCGAATATGCTCCCCTGCGCGCGCAAGCGGACCGCGATTCACATCCATTGCAACCGCATGCGGGATGATTCTGTTTTCCACAAGATAAATCGGTATGTACGCATGGTCTGTCCCAATGTCCGCGAGGACGGAACCGGGCGTTACCATGCCGGCGACTGCAAGCAGTCTTTTTGATAATTTCATAACTTCCCATCCTGTATAGTATTATAGGAAAGGACATTCGCCGCTTCCTTTTGCACCGTTGCAAAGACGCAGGGCTGCGAAGGAGCCCTTCCATATGCGGTCGGGCGCATCGAACCCTTAATCAAGATAGTCCTTAAGCTTCCGGCTTCTGCTCGGATGGCGCAGCTTGCGCAGGGCTTTCGCCTCAATCTGCCGGATGCGCTCTCTTGTCACACAAAATTCCTGTCCGACTTCCTCCAGGGTGCGTGCCCGGCCGTCATCCAGTCCAAACCGCAGACGCAGCACCTTCTGTTCCCGCTCGGTAAGCGTAGAAAGTACTTCCACCAGCTGCTCCCGAAGCACAGTAAATGTCGCCGCGTCGGCCGGCACCAGAGCACGATCGTCACTGATAAAATCTCCCAGATGCGAATCATCCTCTTCCCCGATCGGTGTTTCCAGAGATACCGGTTCCTGAGAAAACTTCAGGATCTCCGCGACCCGCTCCGGTTCCATCTTAAGCTCGGCGGCAATCTCTTCTTCCGTCGGTTCACGGCCAAGCTCCTGCAGCAGCCGGCGTGAAGTGCGAAGAACGCGGTTCATCGTCTCTACCATATGCACCGGAATCCGGATCGTGCGGGACTGATCCGCGATCGCCCGTGTGATTGCCTGACGGATCCACCATGTCGCGTAGGTGCTGAATTTATATCCTTTGCGGTAGTCAAACTTGTCCACCGCCTTCATCAGTCCGAGATTTCCCTCCTGCACCAGATCCAGCAGCTGCATCCCGCGCCCGCTGTACCGTTTCGCAATACTGACTACCAGTCTCAGATTGGCTTCAGCAAGTCTTGACTTGGCATTCTCATCACCTTCGCTCATTTTCTTAGCGAGTACAAGCTCCTCCTCGGCGTTCAAAAGATCAATCCGTCCAATTTCTTTCAAATACATACGCACCGGATCATCCGGGGAGATGCCATCCGCATCCGGATTATCTGAAAAAATGCCGTCTGCATCCGGATTATCCAGAGAAATGCCGTCTGCATCCGGATTGTCATCCGCGTATAAGTTTTCCGCCTGCGTCTGCAGCATTTCTGTCCTGTCCTGACTTCTCCCGCTTAGCACACCCATCTGTTTTCCTGCCTGTTCTGCTCTGTAACTGTGACCATTACTATTGTTACTGTTAATCTTTCCCCGACGGCAGAGAAATATGCAGCCCGGAGAGTCTCTCCTGACGCTTTCTGGCCTGAATCAGATCCTGCAGGCCATTTAAATCCGTCGGATCCAGTTTTGCACTCTGCTGCTCAACAGCATAGGTCATCACCTTGCGGATGGTATCTGCGATCGCCTTTTCCACTTCTTTTTTCGAAGTGACCGGCACTTCCGTGTTAAATATCTGTGCGACCGTCCTCTGCTGATCCGGCTCCGTAAAATGATTCACGATGCGAGCCGGATTCAGCTCATTTTTTGACAGCTGATCATAGAGCATCGAAGCCACTTCGCTGTACAGACCGTCCGTAAAATCCTCCGGGCGGATATACGCGGACACAGCAGAATAAAGCTCCGGATATTCGGTCAGCCATGTCAGGAGCAGCCTCTGAGAACGCAGGATACCGTCGTCCTTCTCCGCACGATTCTCGTTCTCAAGCCGGCGCGGAGCCGTACGCACGGGCGTGCCCTGCATCAGCACATTCAGCACCATTTTGCGCATACCTTCATACGAGGTCTGATAACGCGAAACGACTGCTTCAATATAATTCTCCCGTTCAATCTCCAGCTCCAGCCCGGCAATCTTTCCGGCCACCGCCTGAAAGAAGCGGGTCTTGCCGTCCGGATCCTTCATGTCGTATGACTTTTCCATCACGGAAAGTTCAAACAGGAAGCTGTTCTCCGCCTGCTCCATCCGTTCGCGGAACGCGTCCGTCCCCAGTGCTTTGATAAACTCATCCGGATCTTTGTAGGGCTCCATATGAAGCACCCGTGTGGACACGCCCGCTTCTTTTAAAAGCGGAATCGCCCGCAGCGCTGCCCGGATACCGGCCTCGTCGCTGTCGTAGGTCAGGATCACCTCATCCGTGTACCGTTTCAGAATCGTGGCATGACGGCTCGTCAGCGCCGTTCCGAGTGAGGCCACCGCGTTTGTAAAGCCGGCCTGATGCATGGAGATCACATCCATGTAGCCCTCGCAGACGAGCATTGCTTTTTCCTTTGAGGAACGCGCGAAATTCAGCCCGTAAAGATTACGGCTTTTATCAAAGATCACCGTCTCCGGCGAATTCAGGTATTTCGGCTTGCCGTCCCCCATTACACGCCCGCCAAATCCGATCACCCTGTGGTTCACATCCATGATGGGAAACATGACGCGGTTCCAGAATTTATCATACATGCCCTGCCGCTCGTTCACCTGCATCAGTCCGGAGTCCTTCAGCAGCTGATCGGAAACATTCTGCTTTTTCAGATAGCGGTACAGTGCCGTCCCGTCCTGCCCCGCATATCCAAGGCCAAAATGCTTCATCGTCTCATCCGATAACGCACGGTTCTTCAGGTATTCCATGCCGCGCTGTCCCTGTGCGCTCCGAAGCTGATAATAGTAAAACTTCGCGGCAATCTTATTGACTTCCAGCACACTGCTTCTTAAATCCCGTGCTTTTCTGGCTTCTTCATTATATTCTTCCTCGGGCAGGGTCATCCCCACCCGTTCCGCCAGATACCGCACTGCTTCCGGAAAGGTATAATTCTCGTACTCCATGATAAAATTGAAAACGCCGCCGCCTGCTCCGCAGCCAAAGCAGTAATACATCTGCTTGGACGGACTGACGGAAAAAGACGGAGATTTTTCATTATGAAAAGGACAGAGCCCGAAATAATTGCTCCCTCTGCGCTGCAGCTTCACGTAGCCGGAAACTACGCTCACAATATCATTCCGCTGTCGGACTTCTTCAATCACATCATCCGAGTAGTACATTTTGTTCTCCTTCTTCCTATACCTGCCAGGACTGCGGCACAAAAAGCTCCGTGTATTTCCGGATTGAGTACAGATCTGTCATTCCGGCAATATAATCGCAGACCACCTTTTCCTGCGGTTCGCCGCGCTTTGTCATCAGATTCTGATATTCCTCCGGCATTTGCTCCGGAAATTCATTGTAATAACGATAAAGCTCCTGGATCATGCGGATCGCCTTGCCCTCTTCGCTTTTTGCCTCCGGATTCAGATAAACTCTTTGAAACATAAATGCGCGCAGATCATGCATGGCCGCCTCCATCGTCTCAGACATCGCGATGTGATCCTGCCCCTCACTGTTCTCCACTACATCGTGAATCAGCGCGTTCAGGCGCTTCCGCGTCGTGTCGCCGATGATCCTGCGGCTTTCCTCCGGAATATCCGTCTCTTTGAGGATGCCCGCCCGCTCCGCATCATCAATATCATGATTTATGTACGCGATCTTATCACAATAGCGGACCACCTGCCCCTCCAGTGTGGAGGGATGTCCGGCCGTGCGGTGATTGCGAATGCCGTCCCTCACTTCCCAGGTCAGATTCAGCCCCTCCCCCGTCTTTTCCAGCAGCTCCACTACACGGACGCTCTGCTCATAGTGTGCAAAGCCATACGGACACACCTCGTTCAATGCCCTCTCTCCGGAATGTCCGAACGGCGTATGACCCAGATCATGGCCAAGCGCGATCGCATCCACCAGATCCTCATTCAGCCGCAGCGCCTTCGCAATCGTGCGCGACAGCTGCGAGACCTCCAGCGTATGCGTCATGCGCGTACGGTAATGATCGCCCTCCGGGATCAGGAACACCTGTGTCTTCTGTTTCAGCCGCCGGAAGGCCTTGCTGTGGATGATCCGGTCCCGATCCCTCTGGTAGACCGTGCGGATGTCGCACTGCGGCTCGTCCACGTCCCGCCCTCTGCTCTCCCGGCTGTAAGACGCATACGGACTGAATATCTGATATTCCAGCTCTTCTGTTTTTTCACGTATCGTCATTTGTCTCACTCCTTTGTATCATTATATGCCAAAGTACGTGAATATTTCCATATATTTTCACATTTTTTTCTAAAAGTTCAGAACAGCATCGAAACATTAATATTCAACCGTCTTCCTGTATCCTGCAATCCGGTACCCGCTGCCGTTGCTCCGCACGATCAGCGCTCCGCAGTCCATCGTCGTATAGAGTGTAATATTTGCCGCGCGCAGCCTCTCCACGGCAGCCGTCGCCGGGTGTCCGTAAGAATTGTCTTTCCCGCAGGAAATAATTCCAAAAGACGGGGCCGCGGCCGCGAGAAATTCTTCAGAGGACGCACCTTTGGAACCGTGATGGCCCACCTTCAGCACGTCGCAGCTAAGATTGGCTCTGGATGCCGCCAGCGCCGTTTCCGACTCTCCCTCAAGATCGCCGGTATAAAGCATACGAAAAGAGCCGTATTGAAGCAGAAGCACCATGGAATCCTCATTTTTATCCCCGGAAAGAGCGTCCGAAGAAGGTGCCAGACAGGTAAGCGACCACCCGATGCCTCGGGAACTCATGGCAGCAGCCGTATCTGTTCCGACAGCCATCGTTCCGATCGAGCCTCCCGCCTCCATACGCAGCACCCTGATTCCGGCATCCGCGGTGGCCGTGATCAGTTCCGCAAAATCCGTCTCATCGGCCGTCGGCGGCAGGACAAGGTTTCTGACGGTGATTCCATGCGCATTCGTGCCCGCAAACCCTGGCAGATAGTCTTCGAGATATTCCTGTATCCCGCTGATGTGGTCACTGTCCGCATGGGAAAGAAAAACATAGTCCAGTCTGCTGATTCCGTAATATTTGACGGTCTGGCTGATGCGGTATTCCCAGAGTCCGCTCACCGAGCTGCTTCCGCCGTCAATCAGGCAGTTGATTCCATCCGGCAGCATGAGCAGCGCACCGTCCCCCTGTCCGACATCCATGCTGACCGCGGTGAGCCCGCCGCGCGGGTGAAAGGCCATAAGGCAAATGCCAAACGCGATTGCGGACAGCCAAATCCAGTGCGCATTTCTGCCCGACTTTCGGGGCACTTTTTCTACTGTTCTACTCTTTCCTGTCGTCACAGCAGCCAAAACAAGCAGCGCATAATACGCCGCGATCTTCCAGACGGCCGGGCAGCCCGCAATCCAGATGGCGCATGGCAGCTGTCTTTCAAACGTACACAGCCCTTCAAACAGTCCGAGAAGATAGTAAACCGGAGCGGCAAGAAACGTTCCGAGCGGCACGCTGACCAGACCGGCCAGACAGGATACCAGGCCGGACGCCATCAGTGCGGACATCAGCGGGATCACAGCAAGATTCACGAGAATGCTCCACAGCGCAGTCTGATAAAAGAACCAGAGTGTGATCGGGAGTGTTCCGATCCAGACACCCGCACCGCTGCAAAGAGCGTCCCAGCCCCGCGCCGCAGCATCTGCCAAACGCGAAGCGTTTTTCAAATGGTGGCTGCGTTCTCCGCTCTGTTTTGCCCCTGTCCGGCAGGTCTCAGGGTGTGTCTCCTCCTGAATGCCCGGCTTCCTGGAAGCCATTTTCCCGCGGAACGGATTCGCTGCCGTCAGGCGAGGCACGAGCATGGCGATAGACAGAATCGCGCCGAACGAAAGTAAAAAAGAAGACTGCGTCGCTGCCCGGCCGTTTCCGGCAAGGATCACAGCCGCTGCAACAGCCGCTGCCGTCAGCATATCGTATTTACGCCCCACGATCTGTGAACCAAGCCAGATCGCAAACATGAGACTGGCACGCATGGACGAAATCCCGAATCCGGACATCATGGCATACAGGACCACCACAGCGGCAGCCGGAGGCGCCGCGGCAAAAAAAGGCAGCCGCATACGGCGCAGCAGACTGTAAATACACATGCCGATCATGCTGATGTGCAGGCCGCTGATGGAGATGATATGCGCAATGCCGCCTTCCTGATACAGCTGCTTCCATTCCTGCTCCATGAAGCTTTTTTCTCCGAGGCTGATAGCGGACACCGTGCGCGCCGCCTTCTCCTCCAGGATCTGCAGGTAGGAATACCGCAGTGCGCGCCGGAAGCGGGCCAGCATCCTTGAGAGGCTGCGCGTCCCCTGTTGAATGCCTGTCACCTCGGGACCCGTGATCCGTCCCACCGTATTTTGCGCAAAGTAATAGCCGGGAGAATCAAACTGCCCCGGGTTTCCCGCTTCTTCAAACGAACGGTATGTACCTGTCACCCGGATGCGGTCGCCGGGCAGATATTCTACTGTATCAATTGTCATAATAAGCTTTAAGTCGGATGATAATGAACCGAGTGGTTTCTCATTTGTATAAAGAATAATAGAGTTTACAGAAAGGCGTATGCCTTCAGATACTGCATTGATTTCCGTCACGGTACCCTCAAAGGTCAGCGTACCGTCTGTGCCGGCCGTCTCGGCCAGAATCTCCTGAACCTCTTCCAGTGCACGGTCCCGTTCCGCGCCGCGCGCATTTCCGATCAGGGACAGGAGCATGGCGGCCGCCAGGCACAAAAAAGCCAGCGGTCGTTTTTTCATCGCACCACCTTCTTTTATTTATGTCCTTGATTTTCTTTTTTCAGTTTGCTCCGGCAAGCACCTGATTGCCGGAGGAGTCCTCCGCCGCGCTCTCCCCGGAATCGTCTGTTTCCACGGAAGCCGCATCATCATCGACTGTCTGATCCAGGCTGTCCACGCCTGCCAGATCCGAACTTACGGCATCCGCCGAAGCCCCGCTGTCCGAACCTGTGGTATCTGTGCCAGCGGTATCCGAGGCTGATGCCTCCGCGTCCCCCGTACTGTCAGATGCCTCCGCGGCTTCGCTGTCTTCCGTCTCTGTCTGCAGCGCCTCCGTCTCAATGAGGTTCTGATTCGTGATAAACACGCTGTTGAGGTCGATCTCATCCCAGAACAGAACATTGCCCGATCCCTCAACAGTGAACTTTACGCCGTTCACCTCATCCGCGGTCTCGCAGATGGAATTGATAATTGCGTACAGAGCGGCCTCCGCTGACGGTGCGTTTTCCGCAGGACGCGTATTAAATTCCGAGCTGAAATTGAGCGTACAGATTCCGTTTTTCGTCGTAATGTCCAGAATCTCCGTGCCTGAACTGAACACGGTTTTCCGGTCGGAGTACTCCGATCCGGCCATCAGCTGCTCCACGATCACACGCTCCAGCACCATGTTGCTGGAATAATCCACGCTCCGGACTTCCTTTTGCAGCATGGTCCCGTCCTGATTCGGGAAATACAGAACCAGAGATGCCGTCTGGTAGGAATTGATTCCCCCATCCTTAGTGTCAATGAAACTCTCCGCATCCATCGCCGCGATTGCTTCTCCATTTGCATCCGTCAGCTGTTCCGAGTCTACGGTGATCATGACTTTTGTCACGCCGGGAATCTGGATGATCGTCTTGACCACTGCGGCACGCAGCAGCACCTCGGTCGTATTGTTCATGTCATAGTATTCGCCCGAAAAATCAATCCGAAGAGCGTCAATCCCCCGCTCATAGCCCTGATAAGTCACATCGGAAGGGAGCGCGCTGACATACGTGGCGTCCGTCGGAGGCGTCGCGAGCTGTTCCATCAGTTCCGTCACCATCTCGTCAAAGGTCTCCGCTGCCGGAATATAGGCCACTTCATACAGGCTTGTCCCCGTTGCATTTTTATAATAGATGATATAGCTGCTGCTCTGCTCCTTATCATTCCTGCCGCAGCCGCCTGTCAGCAGCACAGCCGCCAGCAAGGCCAACAACAGGGGCATCGCAAAAAAGTGTCTGTTTCTGCTCACCTGCAACCTCCACAACTGTTCAGTGCCTTCTCAGGGCACAAACTTCAGCGGGATACGCACAGTAAAGGTCGTTCCCTCCCCTTCCTGGCTGTATACCTTGATTGCCCCGTGGTGCATCAGCACCGCACTCCGCGTGATCGCCAGTCCCAGACCGGTACCGCCAATCTCACGGGAATGTGATTTGTCCGCACGATAAAAGCGTTCAAAGATATGTTCCTGTGCTTCTTCCGGGATCCCGATCCCGGAATCCTCCACTTTAACATAAAAATACTTGTTGTCCACATTCAGAGAAATATGGACCCACCCGCCGTCTTTATTGTATTTGATGCCGTTCTCGATCAGATTCGAAATGGCAAGCGTCATCCTCGTCTCATCCACCTCAGCCAGTATCGGCTTAAAGCTCTCCAGCACAAGGGTAATGTCCCGTGTATCTGCGATCGGGCGCAGTCTTTTCAGCACCAGCTCGATCAGCTGATTGATATTGACCTCTTCAATGTGAACATCTGAAGAGCGCTTGTCCATCTTTACCAGGGAAAGCAGATCAGAAATGATCTTGTTCTCCCGGTCAACTTCCTCCGCGATATCGCCCATGAATTCCCTGTACAGCTCGACCGGCACGTCCTCCTGCGCCAGAAGCGAATCTGCCAGTACTTTCATGGAGGTAATCGGTGTCTTCAGCTCATGTGAGACATTCGAGACAAACTCCTGCCGAGACTCCTCCTGCGCCTTCATACGATTGAGCATGCGGTTGTAGGCTTCCGCCAGAAGCTGCGTCTCGGTATAATCCGGTATGGATATCTCTTCGTCATTCACGCCCACAACGTCTTCCAGAGACTGTGTGATCTTCCCGAACGGTTTCGTCAGAATCCGGGAAACATAAAATGCCACGCCGAGGATCAGGATACAGAATACCGCCTGCATCTGAACAACAATCGTGCTCAGGCCGGATTTGCCGTTCGCAATATCCAGCGTCGGAACACTGATGATCATGATGCCTTCCGTCTCCCCGGTCTCACCGCTTGTGATCGGAATCGTCATTTCCAGAAACTGATTGTCCTCGTCGTAGTTTGTAGAATTTGTTCCAAGAAAAGTAAGAAGCACCTCTTCCGAGATGATGACCTTGTCCACATCAATCTCGTAGGTGTCCTTGATAATACAGAAGCTGCTGTTCACCAGGATCACGCGTCCGGAATACAGTGAAGCCATCTGGTCGATCAGCTTATCCACCTGATCCGAAGTGCTCCCGTGCATATAGCCGGATTCCTCAATCTGATCCAGGATCTGCTGGCACTGCCGCTCCAGAAGCTGTGCTTTCTGTTCCACAGTCTGAGAAACATAGCTGGTCACGACCACATAGTGCACCAAAAGAACAGGCGTCACGCCAACCAGAATAAACAACAGGAAAATCCGCGCCTGCAGGCTTTTAAAATATTTTTTTACGATCGGCTTAATGCTGGAAATAATAACCCACTCCCCACTTCGTATGGACGTATTTCGGTTCGCTCGGGTTCACCTCGATCTTCTCGCGCAGACGGCGGATATGCACATCCACAGTCCTCACATCCCCCGGATACTCATAGCCCCACACCGTATTCAAAAGGCTCTCCCTGCTGTACACTTTATTCGGGTTGAACACCAGCAGTTCCAGAAGATCGAACTCTTTCGTCGTCAGATTCACTTCCTTGCCGGCAACGCTGACCCTTCTGCCGTCGCAGTCAAGCACCAGGTCGCCCACTTCCACGATCTTGCCTCTGGGCTCCGGCTGGTTCTTCTGCGAAGTACGGCGGATGATCGCTTTCAGTCTGGCCTTGACCTCCAGAATATTAAAAGGCTTCGTAATATAATCGTCCGCGCCGTATTCCAGCCCCATGATCTTATCCATGTCGTCGCCCTTGGCAGTCAGCATGACAATCGGCACATCCGAAAACTCCCGCACCTGCTGGCAGACTTCCAGGCCGTCCAGCTTCGGCAGCATCAGATCAAGCAGAATAATGTCATAATGATTCTCCTTCGCCAGCCGGACCGCTTCCTCTCCGTCATACGCGCAGTCCACTTCCATGTCGTCCTGCTCCAGGCTGAAACGGATGCCTTTTACAATCAGTTTCTCGTCATCTACTACCAGAACTCTCTTCGCCATGCTATTCTCCTTACCATTAAAAACCAGCGACTACACCGTTATAAAATCCTTTATCTGTGAGAACACTCCGCTCTTGATCCCGGAAATGTTCTGAATTTCCTCAATCGACGCAAATGCACCGTGCTCCTCCCGGTACGCGATGATCGCGTCCGCTTTCGACTCACCAATCCCCGGCAATGTCATCAGCTCATCGTGGGCGGCTGTATTCAGGTTCACCTTTCCGTCAGAACTGTCCGCACCGGAAGCCCCCGTGCCGGTCGCCGCCGCATTCCCCATATCCGCAGATGCTGCGCTCACTGTTCCGGCCGCCGAAACACTGTCTGTACTCCCTGAAACCGAACTGTCCGATGTGCTCATACCTTCCGCGGTCATTCCTGATGCCCGCATCAGGTCTGTTTCTTCCATTGTATAAATATAAAGCTTCTGTCCGTCGCTGACCGCAGCAGCCTGATTCAGCCATTCTTCATCGGCTTCCGACGAAAAACCTCCGGCCAGCGCTACCGCATCACAGACACGCATATCCGTCGTGACCGGATAGACCCCAGGCTCTTTCACCGCGCCGCAGACATAGACATAGCCCACGATCGCTTCGGTCTGCGCTTCCGTCCCGGCCTGCACAGACTCCGTACCCGTATCCAGACCCGCAAGGGTCCCGAGTGAGCCTGACGCTCCGGCGTTGTCCGCTGTGCCATCCGCCGAAGCAATAACATCGGACTCTAAGCCCGCGGACACACTGTCTGCAGCAGTGTCAGCCGCTTCAGATTCCGACGCTGAAACCGCAGTATCTGCGCTCCCCGCCTCCGTCTGCGCCGCAAGCCCTGTCGTATAAAGCGGCTCGTCTTTTGTACATCCGAAGATCATCATCAGGGCAACGCATAACAGGGCTGTAACCAGCCCTCTCTTATTCATAAGCATAAATTGTTCGCAGTCATCACTGCCGTTTCCCCATATGCGAATTTATTTTAACGAAAAAATTACATATTTGCAACAGATTTTTAAAGTTTAGAAAAAAATTAAGGATGCAGACTTACACACAATTCAGAATTTTCTGACTACAGAACCAATTCACCAATTTTTCATCTGTCAACCCTTTTTCGACAAAAATTTGCATTTTTCGCCTTTTTATCACAATCCACAAAACGGACGTTCTTTTAAAAATACTATGTAAACCATGTAAAATTTCCGTCAAAAATGTGGATAATGTGGATAACTTCGTGTATAAGTCCATTTTATCGGGCTTTTTTATCCACAATCCTGTGAATAAATCGGGGAAAACTTTTCAGTCTCCCCGATACGCTGTTTCTTTCCCGTTCATTTGTTTTGTGCAGGATTACTTTCCGGATTTTCGTATTTCGTGTTTTGCCGCGATTTTCCGATTAATTATTGTCAGATTTTTATCGCGGTTTTCTGATAATTTTAAAGTTGTATATGTCCCACTCCTGCAACCCATATATTTCACCACGGAGCTTGCCGCCTGACAATCTGTGTTCTGGCGCAAACCTTTTTTACCGGATACTCCTCCCCAGGCAGTCTCATCCGTCAGCGGTATACATCGGGGCATTACTGTTCCGTCACTCAATCTCCGTATTCAGATACGACACGAACCGGTTCCCGGCCGCCTCGAACAGCGCCAGGCTGTCGTTCGGCCCGTAGTAGTAGGTCTCAGTCTCACCCGGATTCAGGAGGATCAGGTTCCCGTAATCGTCATAGCCGGTGATGATCACGCTGCCAGTCTCCGTGGCGGCGATCACTGCCTTGCCTTCACTGACAAAATAGAGCACCTGGTCCAGCGAGCAGCCGGTCAGTTCCACTACATCCTGTCCAAGCGCCTCCTCCAGTACATCCACGTCCATCGTGCCGGTCTTTATAATATCCGGAATCCTGTCGAGACTGATGCTTGCCTCGTCCGCCTGGTTGCCGCGCTCCCAGACGTATTCCTTCGCGTCATTGATGACGACGCCCACTGTCTCATCGGCGCGGAGGATTGCTTCCACCGCAGTCGGCCAGCAGCTGTCCAGGCTTCCGCCCGCATAGACGTAGTACAGCTTCTCCTTCTCTGTATTTGCCGGAATCTCCACGGACACACTGCTGCTCTCCGAGGTGAATTTTCCGGTCACGACCTGCGGATTCTCATCCGTGATCGTGGCACCGACACGCAGCAGGATCTCCGTCTGCTTTGTGTCATCCGTCTCCGTAGCGATACCATATTCAACATTGTCTTCCGTGTCTGTGCTGACGATCGTGTCAGACGTTGTCTCGACGAACTCCCCTTCGGACTTCGCCACGCGGGTGAGCGTCAGCATGCTGTTCGACTGCGTTACCTCTGTCACATAGGAGCCTGTCGGCGTATAATTTTTGATCGTCTCGCCTTCCTCATCCAATATGGAAAGCGTATACATCGGGAACACCTCCGTGCCCTCGCTGGAACTGTCAATATCAGAAAGAAGCGCCACGCCACAGACCAGATTTTCTTCCATATAACATACCGGCCGGATGCGTTCGTTTTCGCCGCAGGCAACCTCCCGGATCTCACCCGTCTCCAGATCGATCGTGCACAGTGTCTGGGAATTGTAGCGTTCTCCCTCAGCAAGCCAGCTGAAATAGCGGTTGGAAGCCGAGCTCGTATAACAGTCGTTGTTGACACCGGTGATCACACTCTCATACTCACCGGTCGCAAGATCAATCCGGTACACCACGTTTTCCAGCAAAAGATAAAAGTCCTGGCCATCGTCCGTCAGATAGGCCAGTGAATCAATATCCAGCTTCAGGCTGTCATAGGCCTCCTCCACGCGCACAAACAGCAGCTCCTCAGAGGTCGCCGAGGAATCCTCATAATGATAGAGCGCGACGCCGTTTTCTCCCTCGTGATCCCCCCGGTTCATGTAGCCGGAGACGACATACCACACGTCCCCCGATTCATCCACCCGCAGAATTTTGATGTTATTCTGGTCATAAAAATCGCGGTAATCAATGTCGTCCTCCTGCGCAAAATCAAACACGCAGGTCATTTTTCCGCCGTTGATCTCATAAGTCCAGAGCGCGTTTTCCTGTACAAAAGCCACCACGCTCTTACTCTCGTCAAACGCATATTCCACATCGCTGTCCGTGATGCCGAGGTTGATACCGCCGGACTCCAGAACCTCCCGGTCCGTGTTAAAGACCTCGTCCGTCGTCCTCGTAAAATCCAGCAGATAGACACGCGTATCCGTATAACGCAGGCGATAAAATTCCCTGACGTTGTATGTGCAGGTCACCCCGTCGTCGTCCACGGCGGAAATCCGGTAATACAGTACAAAAGAGGCCGTCGTACCGTTGATATCGACCAGGCTCGGCGTAGGCTTGTACGCGATCTGCGGGTTCAGGTCGCCCCACATCAGCTGCGCCACCGTATCATGGATGTCCATCGTCGCGAGTGTCTGGCTTGTCCCCGTCGTATCATCCGGCTCCACCGCCACGCCAAGAGAATCCTGATCCGTCTTGTTGACACACTTCGCATAAAATCCGGTCACAAAATCCAGATAGGAATCCAGATGGAGGCCGTCCTCCAGCAGCAGTCTGGTGTAAAAATAAATGTCCCGTCCTCCGGCGGACACCTGAATTTTCAGAATATACTCCTGATTCAGAAGCATCTGATTCTGGATCGTCAGGATCGCGGCAAGATATCCGTCCTCATCCTCGGTGAGATTGATCACGCTCGTATTTTCCAGCGACTCGCTGCCGTCAAGGGAAAGTACCTCATACGATACGCTCTCTACATTCGAGTCAAACGTCTGAATCCGGATATCCAGCTCATGGCTCGCGTCAAGGATCGTCACGGTATCGCGGATATAATTGACGTCCATCTCACAGGCGTATCCGTGCAGACAGTTGTAGCTGACATCGTCATTTAGCATATAGACAAGCGGAAACGTCGAAGACGCCATTGCGGAGGAGGTATTCGGCGTCGTCTGGTTCAGCAGCCTCGCAAACACATACACCGCCACGATAAACACGGTCAGCAGGACCAGTATATGGATGAGTGTATTTCTTACTGTTTTCAATATCTTCTGCATATAAAATTTCTCCTGTATGAATGGGTACTTTTTCAGTATACTATCTTGCCGGAAAAAAAGCCACTGATTTTTATGATGCGGGAAACTTTGTTTCCTTTCCCCTGAAGCAATGCTTTAGGGCAACCACACATTCTGAAAGCTTATATTTTTTTGATATATTGCAATTTAGCATCGGGCTGCATATAATGGGGAGCGGTGCAATTTTCAAGGAAAAAACGAAATCACTGTAAAGAACCTGAGCACTTACAAACCGAAATTACGGACTATGTAAATTCAGCAGAAAAGGGAGTAAACGTTCATGAACAAAGATCTGACTTACGGAGACCCGGAAAAGGTTCTCTGGCAATTCTGCCTGCCGCTCTTTGGCAGCATTATTTTTCAGCAGCTCTACAACATCGCCGACAGCCTCGTCGCGGGCAAATTCATTGGAGAAACCGCGCTGGCCGCCGTCGGCAACAGCTATGAGGTGACGCTGATCTTTCTGGCGTTCGCGTTCGGCTGCAACATTGGCTGTTCCGTCGTCGTCTCACAGCTGTTCGGCGCGCATGATTATGGAAATTTAAAGACCGCGGTCTCCACCGCATGGATCGCCAGCGCCATCCTTTGCGTCCTGCTGATGCTGACTGGACTTATAAGCTGCGGACAGCTGCTGCGCCTGATCAACACGCCCGATGAAGTCTTCGCAGACTCAAAGCTATACCTGAACATCTACATCTGGGGGCTTCCGTTTGTCTTTTTCTATAATATCTCGACCGGCATTTTTTCCGCGCTGGGCGACTCCAAAACACCCTTTTGGTTCCTGGCTGCATCGTCGACCTCCAACATCGCGGTCGATATTCTTTTCGTGACGGCGTTTCATATGGGTGCCGCGGGCGTCGCGTGGGCGACCTTTCTCTGCCAGGGCGTCAGCTGTATCCTGTCCGTCCTTGTGGTTCTGCGCCGCTTAAACGCGATTCCTCACACGCAAAAAGCGCCTCTGTTTTCGTTCCGCCTTCTGAAACGCTTCGCCGCGATCGCGATTCCGAGCATTTTGCAGCAGAGCTTTATTTCCGTGGGCAACATGATCATCCAGGGCGTCATCAACAGCTTCGGCACCGGCGTCATGGCAGGTTATTCCGCTTCCGTAAAGCTGAACAATCTGGTGATTACCTCATTTACCACACTTGGCAACGGCATCTCCAATTTCACCGCCCAGAACATCGGCGCGGGCAAACGATCACGCGTAAAGGACGGCTTCCGCGCCGGTGTCAAAATGGTCTGGATGCTGAGCGTGCCTATTGTTCTTCTGTACCTTGTATTTGGCAAATACCTGCTGTATCTCTTCCTGGATGAGCCGACGACCGTCGCGCTGCAGACCGGCATCACGTACCTGCGGATTCTTTCGCCGTTCTACTTTATTGTCTCCGTCAAGCTCGTCGCGGATGGAATCCTCAAGGGAGCCAGTCTGATGAAACTGTTTATGATCTCCACGTTCACCGACCTGATCCTCCGTGTCTCGCTCGCCGTCCTTTTGTCCGGAACCGCCCTCGGCTCGACCGGAATCTGGTGTGCATGGCCGATCGGTTGGACCATCGGAACTGCTTTGTCCGTCCTGTTTTACCGCAAAAGCACGAGTGGAAAAGTCGCGGCATGAATTCTCCGTCTTTTGCAGGCATCATCTGCAACAGAGAGTTCAGTCTCAGGCATTGAATGATTCAGGCTGAGCAGGGGGTAACCTCGGCTTCACTTGATTCAGGCTGTAAAAGGATGTGTTGCGATGTCACAGCGCATTCACGCCCCTGCAGGTCCTGTAGCGCGATCTTCGACGGTGCATTTCCTGCAACAGCATCACCCGGATGAGATCCTCCGGCGCGCTGTCACCGCCTGCTTTTTTACGCGCCGCGTCGGCAATTCTTTTTTGCAGCGTGTAGATGGTCGTATAGTCCGGATATTCATCAAACATGGGACTCCCCTCATATTCCAGCCGGTCGCATTCCTCCTCAACCAGTTCCAGCAGTTCTTTCGCCGCATTCGGGTACATTCCCTGCAGCATGCGGAAATCCCGTTCTTCCGAAAGCTCGCCTGCCGGCAGCATACCCATGCATGCTGCAGCGCTGCTCAAACGCGCAGCGTTTTCTACATGAGCAGCGCGTTCTGCCGCCGATGCGCAGCGAGGGGGCATTTCCAAGTAGCCATAGATTTCTTCACCGGAGCCGAAACCGCCCGCAGGTTTTCTGAAACCCGTGTCACCAGAAAAGTTTCCACTGGCACAGGCCGTGCATCCAACACGCATTCCGCCCACTGTCTCCATGGGATCAGGAACATTTTCTCCGCTTTGATTTCCGGTCCCTGTGTTAATTTCCCTTTGTTTCTGTCCAGCTTCCCTGTTTCTTTTATCACTTAGATAACCCATAACCGCACCTGTAGCTATTCCATTGCTTTATCTTATGCTTCAAAAAGAAAAACGTTCCATTTACATGCGCCGAGCCGCTCAATTCCCGCTTGCATAATCGAAGCGGTTGCGGTATATTGAACGAAGCATAGCTATTCACGACAGGAGGAAGGATATTATGAAAGAAAAAGTAGTTCTGGCATACTCAGGCGGGCTGGACACGACCGCGATCATCCCGTGGCTGAAAGAGAATTTCGATTACGATGTCGTCTGCTGCTGCATCGACGTCGGACAGGGCAATGAGCTGGACGGTCTGGATGAGCGCGCAAAGCTCTCCGGCGCATCCAAGCTGTATATTGAAAATATTGTCGATGAGTTCTGCGACGATTTCGTCATGCCGTGCGTCAAGGCCGGCGCGGTGTATGAGCACAAATACCTGCTCGGCACATCGATGGCCCGCCCGGCTATCGCGAAAAAGCTGGTCGAGATCGCACGTAAAGAAAACGCGGTGGCGATCTGCCACGGCGCGACCGGCAAGGGCAACGACCAGATCCGTTTTGAGCTGGGCATCAAGGTGCTCGCTCCGGACATCAAGATCATCGCTCCGTGGCGCATGACCGATGTGTGGACCATGCAGTCCCGTGAGGACGAGATTGAATACTGTGAAAAGCACGGCATCCATCTTCCGTTCGCACAGGATTCCAGCTACAGCCGCGACCGCAACCTCTGGCACATCAGCCATGAAGGACTGGAGCTTGAAGATCCGGCCAACGAGCCGAATTACGACCACATGCTGGTGCTCGGCGTAACGCCGGAAAAAGCGCCGGATCAGGGCGAATATGTGACCATGACGTTTGAAGCGGGCGTTCCGAAGACACTGAACGGTCGCGAAATGAAAGTATCCGAGATCATCACCGAGCTGAACGCCCTGGGCGGCAAGCACGGCATCGGCATCGTGGATATCGTCGAGAACCGCGTGGTCGGCATGAAGTCCCGCGGCGTCTATGAGACTCCGGGCGGCACGATCCTGATGGCTGCTCATGAGCAGCTCGAGGAACTGATCCTCGACCGCGAGACGCTGGAATGGAAGAAAAAGCTCGGCAGCCAGTTTGCACAGACCGTTTACGAGGGCAAATGGTTCACCCCGCTTCGCGAGGCGATCCAGGCATTTGTCGACGTGACGCAGGAAAATGTGACCGGCGAGGTGAAGTTCAAGCTCTACAAGGGCAACATCATCAAGGCCGGAACGACCTCCCCGTACTCTCTGTACAACGAGTCCCTGGCATCTTTCACGACCGGCGACCTGTACGATCACCACGACGCAGACGGCTTCATCACGCTGTTCGGCCTGCCGCTGAAGGTACGCGCGATGAAGAAAGCAGAGCTGGAAAACAAGAAATAAAATCGAATACATTCTGGTTCATTCCAAAAATGGCAGGAGCAGACTGCATAAACGCTTTCTGCTCCTTTCACGCAGACTGCATAACTCGTTTGCTGTATTAAAGCCCTTCATACCGCTGTCAAGTGTTTTCTATTTCACTTAACAATGCACATGTTACCATTCACAGTTGATTTTTCAGAGTGTGTCTGATTGCTGAAACTTTTAGG
>JAJQIL010000029.1 GCA_021199235.1 Lachnospiraceae bacterium
TTTCCATGCGATTTTTTGAGGTTTTCGGAGTGGAATTTACTTTTTCACTTCAGCATTTTTTTATTTTTCAGAATTATCTGATTTTCAGTATAACATCAGGTACGTTTTTGAATTACGTGAACCATTCAGGTCACCAGCTCGTAACTGTGGAAGTGCTGAGCAGTCAGGAATGCAGAAAGCGGGGAACCGCAATAACGATTCCCCGCAGCATTACCTGAACCTTCGGTCGTACAACCAGAATTAGTTCGTGATCGTAAGCTCTGTATCCTTATCAAATACATGGATCTTGGATACATCAATAGCAAACTTCGCTACATCGCCGGTACGTACGGTTGTACGCGGATTTACTCTTGCGGTGAAGTTAGCGCCTTCCAGTGTGAAGTACAGATATACTTCAGCACCAAGAAGTTCGTATACTTCAATCTTTGCTTCCAGTACTGCGCCATTCGCCTTTGCGATCGCATCTTCATCATCAGACAGATGCTCCGGACGGATACCCATAACTACTGTCTTGCCGTTGTAGCCGGTCAGCTTCGCTGCCTTCTCAGCCGGAAGCTTGATCGATGTACTGCCAACCTTAAGGGATACATCGCTGCCCTTTACTTCTACAACTGCGTCTACCATGTTCATCTGCGGAGATCCGATGAATCCTGCTACGAACAGGTTGCCTGGCTTGTTGTACAGATTCTGCGGGCTGTCTACCTGCTGCATAACGCCGTCCTTCATAACGACGATTCTGGTACCAAGCGTCATAGCCTCGGTCTGATCATGTGTTACGTAGATGATCGTAGCACCCAGTCTCTGATGCAGCTTGGAAATCTCAGTTCTCATCTGTACACGAAGCTTTGCATCCAGGTTGGACAGCGGCTCGTCCATCAGGAACACCTTCGGGTTACGCACGATAGCACGTCCCATAGCAACACGCTGTCTCTGGCCACCGGAAAGAGCCTTCGGCTTACGGTCAAGGAGCTTCTCCAGGTCAAGGATCTTGGCAGCTTCCGTAACCATCTTCTTGATCTCATCTTTCGGTACTTTTCTCAGCTTAAGGCTGAATGCCATGTTATCATATACAGTCATATGCGGATACAGAGCGTAGCTCTGGAATACCATTGCGATATCTCTGTCCTTCGGCTCTACATCATTCACAACTCTGTCGCCGATCTTCAGTTCACCGGCTGTAATCTCTTCCAGACCTGCGATCATACGAAGGGTCGTGGACTTTCCGCATCCGGACGGGCCTACGAAGATGATAAACTCTTTATCTTCGATTTCCAGATTGAAGTCTTTTACTGCTTCAAATCCGTTCGGATAGGTTTTGTTGATATGGGATAAGCTTAAACTTGCCATTTTAGAATCCTCCCTGATTCAATTTGTTTTGCCGGATACAGGTCCCGCCCGCACGGCATTTATAATGTCATCAGTATACTAAATCTCTCATTTTTTTACCATACCACAACTGTACAAACTTTTCTCAAGCTTGTTGTGGGTTCTGCTTATAATCTTTTTTTGATTTTTTCAAATTGAGCATTTTGCCGAAATTATTTGAAATTTATGTACAGAATGACGAACACTTGCAAAATATGCCTGTTTTCTGTATACTGGAATCGTCTGACAGGGAAGCCGGCATTGGGAGTACTGGTCCGTACTCTTCCGGATCATCTGAAATTCAGATCCTGTCGGCGGAGATTGTTTCGGAGGTAATGAGCATGAATTATATTGTACTGGATCTGGAATGGAATCAATGTCCAACCGGCAAGGCGCAGGAGGTTCCTTCGCTCCCTTTTGAAATTCTGGAGATTGGGGCTGTCCGCCTTAACGCGGAACATCAGATTGTCGATCGTTTTCGTGAAATTGTCAGGCCGCAGGTCTACACTTCTCTCCATTTTCGGACACGGGAAATCGTAGCTTTACGCTCCATGGATTTTGCCGGCGCCAGAACGTTTCCCGAAGTCGCGGCTTCCTTTCTGAACTGGTGCCGGGGCAGTGCGGATGCTGTTCCCGAAGGTACAGCTCCCGGCAGAGACTCTTTGTCCGCCGGGAATGCCATGCATTATGATTCTGCTGAACCTGCCGGAGAAACCGTATCTGCCGGGATAACTCCTGAGCCGCCCGAATTCTGCACCTGGGGACCTGCAGACCTCACGGAGCTTCAGCGAAATCTTTCATTTTATAATATAGAAGCTAACTTTCCGTTTCCTTTTATGTATTATGATATCCAGAAAATATTCAGCATTGTCTATGAGGATCGAAAGTCCCGGAAATCACTGGAGTATGCTGTGGATTTTCTGAAACTCCCGAAAGAAATTCCTTTTCACTCGGCTTTAAGCGATGCCATCTACGCATCCATGGTAATGCAGAAGCTGACAGAACAACAGGTACGTGAAAATTCTTCTGTCGATTATTTCCGCACACCGCGTACACGAAGCCAGGAGATCTACCTCCATTACAATACGTACGATAAATTTGTTTCCCGGCCTTTTGCGTCGGCAAATCAGGCGATGAAGGACGCTGTGGTCACTTCGACCCGCTGTCCGGCCTGCGGCAAAGCAGCCCAGAAAAAAATCCGCTGGTTCTCGGCAGGCGGGCACAATCAGTTTGCTCTGGCCTGGTGCCCGGAACACGGCTACCTGAAATGCAAGATCCGCCTGCGCCAGAATCACGACGGGAAAACCTATGCGGTCAAAACCCTCAAGCCTGTCTCCCGCGAAGACGCGTATCAGATTTATGAAAAGAAGGAAGTTCTCAAAGTAAAACGGAAGCTGCACCGCCAGTTTCAAAAAGAGGGATTATAGTAGAGAAAAAAAGGAACTGCGCAGATTCATGCAATCCAACCGCAGTTCCTTTTTATATTACAATATATCGTTGCAGCTTGCGTGATCCGGCGTGTGTCCCGTCAGATCATAATTATTTTGTCTGCTTAAAATTCTCAACCAGATCCTCCATCTCTTTGAGAAGGCAGTCTACCTTGCCGTAGTATGCGTCATTATTCAGCGGATTGTCCATCTCTTCGCCGATCTCAGAAAGAAGCGACTGCAGAGCCTCGATTCGCTTTTTGCCGTTCCCATTCTTGTACAGAAGGTAGCGGCTGCGCTCATTCTCTTCCGGCGTCATCTTGCGCAGATAAACCTCCACATTCGGCTTTTCACCGATATAACGATATGTGATGGAAGGCGACGCATGGTTCAGCAGGTTCTGGAGATAGTAAATATCACCTGTCGACTTGTAATAACGCCATGCAAATGTCTTACGCATCGTCTGTGCGCCGATTGACGCCAGTCCCATGCTCTTGCCGGCACTCTTCAGCGCCCGGTAAGCCTGCTCTCTGGAGAGCGGCTGCGGAGAGCTGGCATGTCCCAGGATCAGATATGCATCCGGATCCTTGCCTTCCGTATAATTCATAATTATTTCCTGCAGTTCTTTCGGTATCTGGAAAGTCCGCTTAATATTCTTCGTCCCAATGCTGGCTTCAATGCTCTCTTTTCCGCGAATATCCTTATTCTTAAACTTCAGGATCTCCTGCAGCTGAAGCCCTGTGCCTACGCCGATCTCAAACATGATATAATACTTATCATCCATCTCGCGCAGTTTTGCTTTGAATTTTTCCAACGTTTCTTCGTCTTTGATTGGTGCTACCCAGTTCATCCTTTATCCATCCCTTCTTTAAAATAATAATTATTTATACCCTTACTTGTGCTCCGATGAAATGCGCTCCTGACGTTCCCGTTCCAGCTCGTCGATCAGCCTCTCCGTCTCATGTGCTTTCCATTCCATCTCCTCAGCTTCCCGCGCGGCTTTCTCTGCTTCCGCCGCGGCAAGTGCTTCCTGTTCTTTCCGGAGCCGTTCCTGCTCCATCACTTCCCTCAGTTCTGCCTCGATTTCCGCTGTCGTCATCCGTTCAATCTCTTCTTCTCTTCTCTTTCGTTCCTCCTCCTCCAATCTTCTTCTGCGCCGGATTCGTGCATCGGCTGTTGCCCGGAAAATCAATACAACAACAAGTACAACAAGGACCACAAGCAGCACGGCTCCCCCGATCAGTATGATCATAAAATGCTGCTCTGCGTAATCCGTAAGAAACTGATATCCCTCATTCAATAAACCTGTTGTCTGGCTCAATACTTCATCCAGCCCTTCGATCTGAATGTTATCCTCCGAAGAAGTACTCTCCGCTGCAGAAACATTCGTCCCCAGACTGTATCTGGTCTGAACCGGAACAAATAATGTATTTAATTTACCAGTCGCAGTCCCGACCGGCTGTCCATTGTATTCATATGCAAATGATCTCGTGCTGCCATTTGACTCAGTAACGGTATATGTGATGTCCTCGGCCAAAGCGTCGTTCGGCAGGGTAATATGCACACTGCAGTTCTCAAGAGGAACCCTTTCCCATACCGGTGAAAGGATTTCTGAGACAGTACCGAGATAATCCAGATGCATTATATCATAAAAAGATGATTTTGAACTGATATTATCATAATTTTTTGTATAAAAATTTTCGAAGCCATATTCCAGAATTTCTGTGGATTCTGCATAAGCCTTTCCCGCCCCGTTGACTCTCAGGATCACGGAAACGAGATCCATTCCGTCCAGGCTGCCATACGTCACAAGCGTATTCAGGCACTGGGACGTATAACCGGTCTTGCCGCCGACACACCAGCTCTGATAATATTCCGAATCCGACTGCATCATCTTGTGATGATTCAGGAATGAGCGGTCCTCTCCGGATAAGTTTGTCTCCGGGATGATATACTCCGTCGCACTGACAATTTCCCGAAACGTCTCATTCTCATATGCTGCCTGTGCGATCAGAGCCATATCATACGCACATGTATAGTGGTCGTCACTGTAAAGGCCGTGCGGATTGGAAAAATGTGTATTGACACAGCCGAGCTCCTCCGCCTTTTCATTCATCATATCAGCAAAGGCACTGACGCTGCCGGCAATATACTCTGCCACACCGTTCGCAATATCATTCGCGGAAGCAAGCATAATCCCGTAGGCACAGTCGCGAAGCGTCATTTCTTCCCCCGGCTGAATACCGAGATGCGTACTGCCCTCTTCAATATCATAGACCACCTCGGTAAAGGTGATCGTATCATCCAGGTCGCAGTTCTCGATCAGGAGCAGCGTCGTCATGATCTTCGTGATGCTGGCCGGATACTGTTTTTCCGTCGCCTGCTTGCTGTAAAGGATCGTCCCGGTATTCATATCCATGACGATTGCCGATGCCGCCTCAATCTGCGGTCCCTGCGGCCAGCCCTCAATCTCGTTCGACTCAATCGTGTAATAATAGGATTCCGGTATCTCTGTTTCCGTCTGTGCAGCTTCCTGCTCACCGTCCTCCTCGGCATAAACTGTCGCGGACGGCACAAAAAAAGCCGCAAACGGCGTCAGGATCAGCAGGCAGAGCGCCAGCATACCCGCAGTCACTGATTTCCAGAATTTCATTTTGCCTCCTAAAGACAGACTGTCTTAACTGTTCAATACCTTCACAGTTACGCATCAGGAACAAATTTCCATTAAGTAAAAATGATGTTACTCAAAATGTTTATCTTTAGTATATGGGAAAGTTCTGAAAAATGCAAGCCCCGCAGCGCATTTTTTGCTTTACAGGAACGAAGGAGTGGCCACCATATAAAGGGAGCTTCTGCTGAAGATGGCTTCCTTATTTTTTATCTTTACAGAAAAATGAGCAAACAGCATCCTTTGTTTATAGCCAGGCTTATTGATCTATTATTCCTGACATTTACTCACGCAGCAAAGGATATAGTCTGGCTTCATCAAATACACGGGAAGGTTCCGCTAATGCATATACAATCCTATGCTAAAACACAAAAAACGCCCATGCTGTAATCACAGGTTGAGCGGTCACCTATAGCTTATACAAACGGAGCATCGAGATCCACACCATAAGTACACCCAATCCGCTGTACAATAACAGGTTCAAGATCAATGCAAGCACAAGCCATGTGCCAATCGAAATTTGAACAGGAAATGCCACAAGTACCGAAATGCTCTGAACAGGCGCTTCTAAACACCTAAGGAAAGAAAAGTGCGCCAACAACAAAAGATCCTTCAGATAAAAGAGAAAGGTTAGAAACGCGCAGCACACAAAAACAGTTCCTGCCTTTGTCCTGACAAGCGTTTTACGGCCCCACTTTGTGACGCAAAGTACGCGAAAAAGCCTCTTCTTTTCGCAGAAAGCAGATAATACCGTAATCAAAATAACAGCAAAAATCAGGGCGGGCCGCACACCCATGCTTCCGGCCAGTTCTTCATAGTAAGAATCAAAAATAAGCCATGTCCCGTTTTCTTCGGCCTGCAGACTGCGCTCATAAAATGCTTCTATCGCCTCGCGTCGGCTGTAGTAATCATGATATTGCTCCCGGTAGGCAAGCCAGGTGTCTGCATCTATTTCACGCCGGCTGTATTTTCCTTCCATCTCTGTCTCCTGGGCGAGAACACGGTCGCATTCTTCTTTTAATTCTTCAATCCGTTCCAGCTTTTCCTCCGTAAGTTCTCCGCCATATTCCCGGTATAATGCTTCGCTGACCGCAGTATCACTTGCCTGTGAAACCCCTTTGTATCGCAGAAAGGAAATCGTACAGGAAATGCCAAACAGGATCAGCAGGCAAAGAAACAGTTTCCAGTTCAGGAATTTTTTACACTCATACCGGAACATCATTTACCTCCTCGCAGTCCGAAGGATGCTGATTGCACATATGGAAACGAGCGCCACGATCATAAGCGTCGGAATCACATAAATCGGATACATCCAATCCCCGACCGTCAGGTACTGCGACTGCTCCAGATACCAGGAAGCGTTGATCAATGCAACGGGATTGAACTCCTTCATCTGGTTCATAATTCTGGTGAAGTCAACCTGTGATATCAGATACCATCTGTCCGTATTTACGATGAAATCATTTTCATAAATGGCCATGTTTAAAAGCTCTGCAGCCGCTCCGATCAGAAACACAGCAACCGATGCCAGTGCCGCAAGGACTCCCTTTTTCAAGAGAAGGGACAACAGCATGGCAAGGAATACACAAAGCAACGACAGCAGGAAACAACCTCCTGCCGCTGCAAGCAGCAGATGCCATACCTTTAAACCGGACGCACAAAGTTCAAACCCTTCTACCAGAAAAAGCGGGCAGTTCAGCAGTTTTATCCAGTTACCTGTCAGAATAAACTGAGCCGCCCCAAAAAGCAGGAAAAAGTACAGGTCAAGTACAGTCGTCACCAAAATGCCTGTCAGAATCTTAGATGTATAAATGGCCGTGTCCCCTGTTTTCGTCACAGCAAGCAGACGGCTGCAGTGATTTTCTGTGTCCACACAAAAGGAGAATGCGAAAATCAAAAGTACAAGGATACAGGCAGGCCATCCGGCATATAGGAATTTTGCTGCCGCATACAGCTGATCCCTGTCTGCCATATAGTGGTTATTTTCTTCTGTGTAATCCGAATTGACAGAAGCCCCATTCATTTCGATAATGCTGCGGATACTGTCATTCCTCTGTTCATTTGCTTCTATGCAGTCCAGCGCATCATTCAGATAAATAAAATCTGCCCACAGGGTTTCTCCATATTTTCCCGGCAGCGCCGCCTCTTCCTCGTCAAGCAGAGTGCCATCCTCTTCCGTGGAACGATAGAGCCGTCCCTCAAGCGCCTCTGCTTCTGATTCCAGCTGTTCTTTTTCCGCATCGGTATAAGCGTTTCCGAGAGGCGAAAAAAATTCCGTTCGGTTCTGGTCAAGCCGATTGATAAACAGATAGCCGCCTTCCGAATGATAAAGCAACGCCAGAAAAAGAACCGTAGCAGCGATCAGCAGAAACAGATTTCGTTTCCGAAACACAAACTTTTTTAATTCAAACCGTATCAGTCCGATCATGTAGCTTCCTCCCCGCCAGCTTTAAATAATAATCCTCCAGGCTTTCCATCCCTTCCCGTGTCATCTCTTCCTCACAGACAGACAGCGGAAGACTTTTTATAATCCGCCCTTCGCTCATAAATAAAACCTGATCCGCAGTTTCCTCTACATCGGATACGATATGCGTAGACAAAAGCACACAGGCATCTTTCCCCATCTCCCGTATCATCTGTTTAAATTCCGCACGTTCCTCCAGATCCAGTCCAACCGTAGGCTCATCCAGCAGCAAAAGTTCCGGGCTCCCGATAAATGCCTGTGCAATCCCAAGGCGCTGCTTCATGCCGCCCGAATACGTGCGGATGCGGTCATTCCTGACATCATACAGATGCAGGCGGGTAAGCAGCAGATCCAGCTGCTCCGGATATTTTTCCTGCCCGCCCTTCAGCAGATAAAGATACTTCAGAAATTCATATCCGGTAAAATGCGGGTAAAACTCCATATGCTGCGGCAGGTAACCGATCCGGGAATGCCATGTTTCCAGCTGTTTTTCGACATCCATGTCCCTGTAAAGTATCCGTCCGGTACTCGCCCGGGTCGTCGTAGCAATCATATCAAGGAACGTAGTTTTTCCGGCACCGTTCGGTCCAAGCAGTCCATACACACCATTATGAAATGTATAGCTGACATCTGACAGCGCAGCCTTATTGCCATATTTTTTGCCCAGATGATCCACTTTGAATTCCATACCGTATTGTCTCCCTTTTATTCCTGGCATTCTTTCCCCTCGCCGGGTTATGTTCCCAATCTTTGATTGTGGGGCGCGGGCATCCCACACTTCGCTTGCGATATTTCTTGTCGCTGTGAAGATATTGAACATCTACATATCTGGGTGAATGAGTCATTATTCCCCGATTACCTGCGGATAATCCAGTCTGGTTTCCTGTGTCCCGTCTTTTTTGATGCAATACAAGTGCCCCGGCCTGCCTCCTACTTCATCTTCTGGAAGCTCACCATCCGTTTTCATATATAGAATCCAATCTGTTTCATCAAAAACATACAAGTACCCAGCCTGGCATTCTATAACCTTCTGGCGATTCGTCCCATCGTATTCTATCGAATACAATGTCGTTTCCCCATCATTCGGAAGAGTAATATAATAAATCCGATCATCCAGACAGTTAAACTGATACACTTCATCAAGGATAATCTGCTTGTCCTCCCCGTCCAGTGATATGCTGCAGAGCGTATTTTCCATCTCATACACACTATCCGCGTCATATTGGGCACTGCGGTAATAGATTCTGTCGTCATGAATCTGCGGATAGTAGGCCATGCCATCGCTAAGTCTTTTCTTATCTGTGCCGTCCAATGCCGCTGAATACAGAAATCTGTCTTCATCACAGAAGTACATCCTGTCCTCATAAAAAGTCAGCATCTGCCCGACAAGAATCGGCGAATCCAGTACCTGTTCCGCCTCTGCTTCCCCTCCAAGCGCTACCCGGAACACACCATAATCGGTTGAAAAATACAGGTAACCCTCATATCCCCACAACCCGTAAATATCGTTATCCGCCTTGTAAAAACAGGTAACCTCACTGTCCGTGCATTTCAGGATTTCCTTTCTATAAGTATCCGATACGCCATAATAAGTATCAGACCAACTTACCAGATACTGAAAAAGCTGTTTCGAAGAGCAAAGGCTTCCGGTATGGAGGCAGGTAGAATCTTCGCAGGCCAATTCCAAAGTTCCATCGGATGTGTTGAAAAATACCATCCTGCTTTCCGAATCATCCAGTGACAGCTTCAGCACAATATACCCCATATCCAGCCATGTCTGCTCACCGCCATTTTCTGTATTGCCCTGATTGTTGCCCAGGCCTTCAAATAGTACCTCTTCATTCAGGCCGGCATTCCCGCTTTCGATCTTATTCTCTGATTTCTTACCAGTTGTCAAAAGAACCGCCCCGGTCAGCAGTAGCGCAAAACATACGATTCCTATTGTAACTTTATCTTTCTTCTTCATCTGCCCCTTACCTCCCGATGTGGTTTCAGGACGCATCACACCAATCGAATCTCCGGCATCACCTTAAGACCCGGGACCTGGAGCAAGCCGCTTAAATCCTCTGTATCAGACATCCTGACCACGCAATACAAATTCTTCAGCATCACAAAACACTCAGCCCCGGTTAAATCTTTTACATAAGCACCAGTACAAGGGTCATAACATTCTGCGAGGTCAATGTCCCGTACTTTCAAAATCTCTTCTTCATTCAGGACTCCATTGTGGTCGGTATCAAAGTTTTTGGAAACATATGTCCTAAACAAATCATCTGGAAAATTCGAGCTGTCGATTTTCACTTCCTCAATCGGATCAATAATCGTAAACTCAGCATAAGCCTCCCCACAATACCTGCCCATGCCCGTGATGATAATCCGTCCGGTTCCGACTTCTGTATTATTTTCATAGACAACAGTATAGTCCTCATTTTCCTGCAGGATATCATAATCTCCATCCTGATTGCGATAATAAAGCAGCACGACGGATGGTTCAAACGCTTCGCCAGTGTACTGATAAACGGTTTCTCCACGATTTACAACAATATCCAGAGTTCCGTTCTCTTCAAAGGACCGGGATTCGGGTTCGGTTTCCGATTCCACTGCCGTCTCTGCAGCGCCATTGTACGTTTCATCGGAATTATTTGCGATTACATCAGACTCTGCACTCTCCAAAGCCAGACACGTCGCCCTTGTCATCACCACTACAAAAAAACAAAGCAGAAGCATTGTACAGCTAATCGCATTACAAACCAATTTTTTCTTTTTGGGCTTTTCTTTTTCTACAATAAAAACAATCCGTTCCTTTATTCCAATCATGCCAAACGATAAGGGGGCCGCAAAAGCGTACCTCTTCTGCACACTGCACGACAGCAGAGCATCTGCATAAGCCTTTTTATCCGTTGTCTGATAGCACCTGATCACCCGCTCATCACAGGCCAGCTCGATATCCCTGCAAAAATAATGATACGCAATCCACACAAACGGGTTAAACCAGTGAATCGTCAGAAGCAGAAACGCCGCCTTTTTCCACAGATTATCTTTCCGGCTAAGATGAGCCCGCTCATGCGCGACAACATAAGGAATCTGCTGTTCCTGCATATGGGATGGCAGGTAAATGCACGGATGCAGACCGCCCAGTACAAATGGTGTATCTATTTCATCACAGATAAAAACATTTTCATAAATGCAGACAGACACCCGGAGCTTACTCTTTAGCAAAAAATAACGAATCCAGGTGTACAAAAGCAGGACAGCGCAGCCGCAAAGCCACACAGCCGTTCCGACAGTCACTGCAAATCCGGACAGCCTTATCTGCGGGATATCCAGACTCTCTCCAAGTATGCCCTGGGACAACAACGCCCATATTTTTCCGGCAAATTTTTTGAATGTGTTTTGTTTAAATTCTGTCCGTGAGTTTGCTGCGAGTTCATTGCATTCCGTTTCTGTCGATCCATCCGGCAGCGCAGAAGATGCTTCTATAATTTCTACATTCTCTGCAACTTCTTCTATCGATTTCTGGCTGAAGTTTTCTACAGTAATCAGGGAAGAACCTTTCCCCGACAGGATCGGGACAATCAACAGTGTCCCTACCGGCACCCACAAAAGACAGCGAACCGCTTTCGAACCGTTTTTGACTGCTGTCCGCAGTAACAGCACCGCCAGAATCATCACAATCGAAGAAAGGCTCATATTGATCACTGCCAAAAAAATATCACTCATGCTCTAATCCTCACAAGAATCAATAATGCTGCGAAGTTCCTCAATCTCCGATGGTGTCAGCTTCCTCCTTTTCGTAAAAGCAGCCACAAATGCCGGAAGTGCCCCGTCAAAGGTCTCGTCCACAAAGCTCTCGCACTGCATTCCTTCGAAGTCTTCCTTTGAGATCAGAGAAGTAACTACACTGTCTTTGTTCTGAAAAATCCCCCGCTCGCAAAGTTTTCTCAGCACCGTGTACGTTGTCGGCTTTTTCCAGTTCAGCTCCCTGTTGCATAATTTTACCAGTTCTCCGGAACCAATCGGTTCGTTCTCCCAGATCAGGTCTGCAAATCGCGCTTCTACTGCGCCCAATCCATGTGTTGCCATTGCATCATCCTCCATTTAGTCTTTTCATTTAAAATTATATCATCGGCAGTTTTTGGTTTATAGATTGTAAATCGATAAAAGTTTATCATATGTAAACCTCGCTGTCAATCACTGTTTTTAAAAGTAAAAAAGTGATATTCCGATTGACTTTTTCTAATGATTTGGATATATTATATATAGGAGGCAGACGACATCCTGCCGGTGCGACTGACACCACAATAATCCGAAACCTCTACCGGACGAATGGGCCGGAAGTCGGCAGGCGACGATAAACCCTGAAACTTGTACCGGGCGAATGGACCGGAAGTCGGCGGACGACGATAAAATCAGTCATTAAGGGGAACGCGCAGCATATGATCTCTCCCACAGCATTGCTTTTACAAATTCTGATTTCCACCACGTACAGGTTACAGCTGCTCCAGCACTTTTCTAATATCATCATCCATACAAATACACTGCTGTGAGATTTCCCGCGGGCAAAAGGCTTCCCCCTGATTGATGCAGGCATAGACAGCTTTCGGGTTTTTCGAAGTCATTCGCCAGAAGGGATACTTGATAATCACCGGCGTATTCGCGCCCACACCCAGCTCCAGAAACAGGACATGCATGTTTTCATGCCGCCGGATAAACTCGTTGTACCGTTCGGCTGCTTTATGCCAGCCTTCATCCTCGACAAACGTATCGTCGCAGCGCAGGTTCACATTCATTGGCGCGCCGCAGACCGGACAGTGCGGAATCAATTCCGACGGGATCTTCATGTCCTTCTGCCCGGCAGCCATCTGTCTTACCGCTTCTTCATTGTCGTAAGTCTTGTCATGGCAGGGCTTTGAGCATTGCCACAGACCATAGTCGCCCTGTGTGTAGAACAGTCGTTTTTTATCAAATCCAGCCAGCTGGAACTGATGATCTACATTGGTGGTCAGCACAAAATAATCCTTATCCTTTACCAGCTCCAGCAGGTCAGTGTAAGGTTTTCCGACACCGGCCTCATAGCGATTGACCAGGATATGCCGCGACCACCACGCCCAGTATTCCTCCAGCGTATCAAAGGGATAAAACCCGCCGGAGTACATGTCGGTGATGCCATATTTCTGATGAAAATCCGCAAATGTCTTTTCGAACCGCTCCCCGCTGTAGCTCATGCCTGCGGATGCGGACAGCCCGGCACCTGCACCAATCACGATGGCATCCGCCGTCTCAATTTCATTTTTCAGCAATGATATTTTATCTGACGCCTTTGTCTGCGTGGAAAATGCTTTGCTGACTGTTTCACCGAAGAAGGTTCCGGTAGATTTGTAAGTCGTTGTCCTTAAAGACATTGAAGATCACCTCGATTTCACTATGAGTCTGTTCTTTATATTCTTTTACCGTCCAGACCGCGATCTCTGCCGCTCTTTCATTTGGAAAATGAAATTCTCCGGTGGAGATGCAGCAGAAGGCAATGCTTCTGATGCCGTTCTGCTCCGCAAGCTCCAGACAGGAGCGGTAGCAGGAAGCGAGCAGTTCTTTGTCTCTTACCGTCAGCCGTCCGGTGACAATCGGCCCGACTGTGTGGATCACATAATCGCAGGGCAGATTAAACGCAGGTGTAATCTTTGCCTCCCCGGTCCTGGCTTCCCCCAAATGCAGCTGACCTCTCCTTTCCGGTTCCTCCTGTCCCTGCCTGGCCATCATCTCTGCGCATGCACTTCGAAGCTGTATTCCTGCATAGGTATGAATCGCATTGTCAATACAACCATGATTGGGACAGAAACAGCCAAGCATTTGGGAGTTGGCGGCATTCACGATTGCCCCGCAGCGCAGCGTGGTGATGTCACCCTGCCAGAGATAAATGCCGTCCTGCACGGGGGTGAGGTCAGCAACATCTGTAATACCTTTTTGCCGAAGCTCTTCCTGCAGATATTGATCCTGCACTTCCAGAAAATCCGGACTGACCGGTTTTGGCATCCGTATATTGAACAGCGCCCGCAGCAGTTGTTTCTGCTGCTGTTCATCTGCCGGAATTTCCATATCCCGGTACTGTTTTTCCTCAGAGAGAAGCTCCCTTATTAAATAAATCCTGCGTTCGTCCTGTGTCATGGTTCCACACTGTCCCTCTCTTATAATTCCTTATGATCTCTTGTGATTTCTCAGGATCGCTTATGGATCCTTTATTCTCTCCTGTGAGCCCCGCGTTTTCTTACTGACCGCCTGCGACCTCTGGTAATCATCTATAATCTCCTGTTGATCGCCTGCGATCTCTTATCCTCTCTTTTCGATCGTCTGCTTCGGGCAGATCTCCGCACATCTTCCGCAGTGCAGGCAGCGGCTCTGGTCAATTACTACCGGTTTGGTAGAAATGTCAATGCATTTCTGCGGACAGACAGAATAACACAGCTTGCAGCCGATGCATTTTTCTCCTGCAAAATAACCACTCTCCACAGCCTGCGGCTGACCGATTACAATGCTTTCGCGCGTCACATGGGACGGATCGCTGATGTCGAAGTATTCCCCGCCTGCTTCATAAAGCTGGAACACCTCCAGAGCACTGCGGGTATCGGACGGATAAATCGCCTGCATATAGGTGTTCTTTTCAAAAATCTCATCCAGCTTTTCACTGCCAATGTTCCGAATCCGGCCGCGGAGGGATACAGATTTTTTATCCTTTGTGGCAGAGAGGGCAATGTACTTCTGCTTCATCAGCTGCGTGTAAAAAGCCTTTCCTTTCGCTGTCAGAAAGTATACGCCATTTTCATCCCACAGCATCATATCTATGGTGCGGGTCTGGGGATGGCCGTCCGTTCCAATGGTTGCCACCGTGGCAGAATGAATTTCTTCAACAAGCATTTTCAGATAATTATTTTCGCACATGGTATCCTCTCTTAACAGTTCCCGATTAATACAGGGGACAATCGATTTCGCAAAAGCGCCGATAATCTTTCTTTTTAAAAGGCACTGCTCCGGGTGGAACAATGCCCGAATATTCCTGCTCGATTTTTCAGAATTACTTAAAACTCATACGGCGGGTTGCCGGAGAAGTCCGCGATCAGGCCGTGTGCGTTCTCCAGATAGAACACCTCGAAGATGGGGTTGTCAGCGGTCTGATACTGCCCTTTCACAATTGGGTTCTGGATGCACATTTCCTTTGCTGCCATATTGTTCTCAAATACAGCCTTGCCGTGCAGACGAATCCATGCATACTCCGGGCTGGATACGGAAATCTCAATCTCCGGATTTTCCTGCATATCCTTGTAAACATCCTTGGTATTGTTGGTGCAGAACCAAAGTTTTCCATCCATCTCACCGGCAAACATGAACGGACGGCATTTTGCCTTACCATCACGGCCTACGGTTGCAAGATACTGAACAGGATTCGCGTTTAAGAATTCGATTACTTTCTTCATGATGAATACCTCTCTATAATAATAATTTTTGCTTTTCGGGAGACTGTCTGATCAGAACCATCTTGCTTTTCCCTTTCGCTGCTTATATAATAAGGCCGAACGCCGAGCCTGTAAAGTAAGCACAAAAAAGTGCCATAGTTACCAAATGGAAACCATATAACATCTCTGAGGAGGATTTTATCATGGAAACAGAAAAAGATATCAAAACAACGCCGGCAAAAGAACTGCCGGCCTGTCCGGTAGAAACGACACTGACTCTGATCAGTGATAAATGGAAGGTACTGATTCTCCGGGACTTGCTGCCTGGAACAAAACGGTTTGGAGAATTAAGAAAATCCATCGGGCATATTTCGCAGAAGGTGCTGACTGCCCAGCTCCGCCAGATGGAAGAAAGCGGGCTGGTGATCCGGACCGTTTTCCCGGAAGTCCCACCTCATGTAGAATATACCCTGACTGATCTGGACTACAGTCTGAAACCGATTCTGGATGCCATGTGGGACTGGGGAGAGAACTACAAAGCACAGAATGGACAGTAAGATATATTTGTTCGCTCTACATCCAGTTATAGAAGAACTTACGTTGCAACCGCGCATTATCAGGAGAGTCCAGTCGAATGCACGGTTAAAGGACATTAATTACATCGCTTTCAATCAAACTGGCCTTTCAGCATTTTCAGCTTCCCACACCGATGAGATGTGGGAAGCCCGAGACATTCATAAATATCGAAAAGATACAGTGTTATTCCAGACCGGAAGGAACTGTTGTCAGATCATAGTCCTTATTATCTGCGACGCCATGGATATACGGAAACTTTGCTATCGTTGCACGAAGGTTTTTGATTTTCTTTCCATAATCTCCCCACTGAACCAGCACTTCTGTTCCTTCAACCGCCTGATCCACATCAATAATTGCATGACTTACCATAGTATGGAAATGCGAGCTAAAGGTAACCATTTTGAATCAATTTAAATCTGCCAAAATCAATCAAAATCAACCCTGATTCTTAGCTGGAGTTGATTGGTTCAGCAGCTATGTAATCCCGCTTTTAAATCTTAATGGCGAGCTGACGCATCATATAATACAGATCTGCCGTTTTCACTCCAAACGCATTTGCGACATCAGGAATTTTCGCATTCTTATTGGGTGTTTTTGGACTTAAACCTCCTGATGATACCTCACCAGTTATGATTGTATAATCGTTCACCTTCGCCGCTGCTATCAGCCAGGGATCAGCAATATTCGCCGGTGCCCACGCTGCCAAAGCCTGCTCCCGATACAATCCACAGGTCTGTACATACCGCAGAACTTCTTGGTATTGATTGATAATTTCTTCAGAAACATGGCTGCAAACAATGAATCCTGTCTGCCGGGCCAGCCAGTCACTCAGAGCATCCTGGCCCTTGTCAATTTCATCTTTTACCATATCCAGTAAAATGAGCCTGCCTGTATCAGCTTTCTTTGACAATTCTTTCCAATAGGTCGGAACCAGATCAAAAGCATAATACAGCCTGTACGGTGCCACAAAGGAGTTTGTGTCGATCAGAAACTTCTCTTTTTCTACCATCACACACCTCCCAGATTCCGGGCCACTTCTGAAAACGTCTTTCTACTGGTATTGGTCAAACGGTACGCTTCTGTATAAGATGTCCTGCCCATATGGATGCTTTCGCACAACGCCTTTACAAAACATTTGTCAAGACGCGCACCCTGCGTATTATAATAATTTCCACCACTGCTTTCCCTGATTTCTTTCATTTTTCGGAAATTATCAATGGCGTTCTGAACGATCTGATTATAAGCATCTTTGCCTATTTTACCGCAGTCCATTGCTTTTCTGGCTACCACAATCTCACCACACCGAAGCTGTTTTGCCAGCTCCGCAACTGCTTTTGGCACATCTTCCTCTGCGTCATTCCATTTTTCCAGAAAAACGCGTTTGGGAACCAGCAGTTCACCAGCAACAGCATTACAGATTCTTTCCAGGTCACTCACCCCGTCTGCCCTGCTGTGCCTGTCATTATAGAGATCATTCTCACCAATCCAAATGTGCGCAGCTTCATGAAGCAGCGAAAACAGCTTTGCTCCGTTGGAATCACCTGTATTAATAAAGATAAGCGGTGCCCAATCATCCACCATAGCAAAGGCTCTGAATTCATTTACGTCAAGAACACGGTGCGTATTCTTCCCGACAATACCGCTCATCATCACAAGGACTCCGCATTCCTCCAGCCTTTCACGAATATACATGAAAGCATCTCTGGAATTCCGGCAGTTTTCATACCAGCTTTCTGGAATCTCTAAATCCTCTCGTATCCTGCTGACGATGGCATCTGCTTCCTTCTGCCCTTTCATGCATCCAACAACCGGCAATATATCAAATCCGAGATCCTGCCTGTACTCCCGCATCCAATCCTGAACCTTTTCCATTTCGTTCATGGTATCTATCAGATTGCGGCTGGGATTGGCCAGCTGGATACTGTCAACAGTGCGGTATTCCAACAGCTTAATTTCCTCTGCCGGTGGCGTCTGAAGGAAAAAATATCCCAAAGGAATATTGGATTTCCTGCTGAATTCTTCTATTTGATGAAAAGTAGGAGCTTTTGTGCCATTAAGCCAATTCGCTATATTGCCCAACAGCTTTTCTCCGAGCTTTTCTTCCTGCGTCTGGTTTAACGCCCAGCGGATAATCTCTGGCTGAACGTTCACATTAACCATTGGCATAGCACATCCCCCTTCCCTGTCTTCCTTACAGTTAATTATAGCGATTAATTCTCGTTCCGCAAGAAAAATTTTCACCCTGCAGATATTTTCCCTGTTTTCCGAATGAACCCACATTCACTCCAAGGAAACGAAAAGCAGGCAGCGCCAACCGTTTCCGGCTGATTCTGCCCACTATGTATTATGTATTAATTGCTCTCATCACTGATTTTCATCAATCAGAAAGCACATTTATCTGGCTCGTGTTTTTTATTTTTACACTTCTTCAATAATGCACGTATGATGCTTTCGGCTTTCGCCTTTCGCATCTTTATCATAGTTCACCCCAACCAGCATTACCCTGCCGCCGGAGCCTTTCAGCTTTCCATCATAGCGGTTGTCGTGTATTTGCTGAATCGCGGTATCCGCAGACTTGTTATATTTAAGTTCTATAAGCAGCGCGGGTTTGTCAGTTTCCTTTCGCGGAATGAAAGCATAATCAGCGAACCCTTTTCCAGGAGCCGTCCCATCGCGAAGCGATTCCATTGACGGCTCCGATCTGCCGCCGAACGAAGGTGAGGGGGCGTTTCCAACTGCGGGCAATTCACGGAATATCTCGTAATAATCAATGACGGTTTTGCAGCAGAAATGATAGAGAGGAAAATATAATATGTTAAAACTTGTTACTTATCCAGGTGTGAAGGTGGAAAATCTGCCCGGAAATTGCATACTGCCGAGAAAAGCAGGCATTTGCACAGGGCCTTTTAGTAACAATTCTATAGCGGCATTTTCAGAACGCTGCGGTATTGAGAACAGCGGGCCTGTATTTCTGACTTTAAGATGTAATAAGAAGCTGCCCGCAGAGGGGTATATACTGGAAATCTCAGAAAAAGGAATTACTGTAGAAGCATCCTGTGAACAGGGCGTCATTTGGGCGCTGACCACAGTTGCCAATTTACTGGATGACGGAAAACTGCCCTGCTGTCGTATTGAAGATGCACCCAAATATTCCCATCGAGGTATCAGCCTGGACTGTGCCCGGCATTTCTTTCCGGCAAAGGAAGTCAAACGCATTATCAACACCATGTCCCTTGCCAAGCTGAATGTACTCCACTGGCATTTGTCTGACGATCAGGGCTGGCGCATTGAAAGCAGGAAATTTCCGAGACTCCAGGAAGTGAGCGAGGCGTATTTTACACAGGATGAAATTCGCGATGTGGTACAATATGCTGCCCTGCGTGGTGTGGAGATTATCCCGGAAATTGATCTGCCTGGCCATACCAGCGGTATTCTGGCAGCTTATCCCGAATACAGTTGTTCCGGCAGGGAAGTGAATCTGGCAGCCTGTGGCGGCATCTATCCTGTGATTCTTTGCGCCGGTAAGGAAAAGACCTCCCAATTTCTAAAGGAACTGCTGGCCGAGATTACAAAACTGTTCCCTGGCTCCAGGTTTCATATCAGCGGTGACGAAGCCCCTAAATCCGAGTGGAAAAAATGCCCCCACTGCCAGGCCCGGATGCGTGAACTGGGTATCACCAGCTATGAGGATTTACAGGCAGATTTCTCCCGCAGGGTCAGTGATATTTTGAAATCTCTGGGTAAGCAGACCATTTGCTGGAATGAAACCCTTCGGGCCGATACTCCCCCGGAAGATATTCAGATACAGTATTGGACACTTCAATATCGGGATACCAGGCAAAACGCATGTTGGGTCAATCGTCATATCCTGAATAAGATCTTTACACAACAAAAAAACATAGCAATCAAAAGATGTATCATCATTTTTCATCTGTTTTACTGTAAGCGTTTAGAACCTTTTTTTCAAAAATATATTTCGACGCAATGGGCAACCACGGGCTACTGCTGCCAGATCGGTACCCCGCTCCCCGGCTCCTGCATATTCGGCCAGATGCTTTCCACGAACTCATCCGAGTAATTGGCATCAATGAATTCTTCCAGCACATTCTGCTCCTCCATACCCTCCAGACGGTTCACATATCTCGAAAGCACCGCGCCCGACAGCAAAAGATCTGCAACCATCACCACAATGACACTCCAGGTAGCGATTACGCCAATCGCAGGAGGGATCTTTTCAATCAGACCGCTGACCAGTGGATACAGGCTCTTTACCCACAATACAGACAATATGCCCCCAAAGATGCAAAACAAAAGATTTGTTCTGCCGCCGATATTGAACATCATATCGCTGTAATCCCAGAAAGTTCTGCCGAACACAAACTCGGAAATGACGCTGCAGGTGTATTCATAAACGCCCCACAAAACAGCGCCGGAAAAGAACACAAAACGATCTTCCCGGTTCACCAGCTTCTGCGTGACAACCGAAATAATCACCGCGCCGAAGCCCCATACAATAGAAAAAGTGCCATAAATCACGCTGGTACGACTCATCCACACGCCCGTTGTCGCCCACACAAACACTGTCTCAAACAGGTCACCGACAAACGCCCAGATAATAAAAATCCAGAGCAGCTTATTCAGACAAAGCCCTTTCGCGAAAACGTATTTGCCGGAGCGGATTTCATCCCGTTCACCCATGCCAGGGTAAGCGCGCTCCAAACGTCTCCAGACTGCGTTGCAAAGTCGGTTGCCTATTTTTTCCTCGGACACGACCTGCGTCACATCCATGTGTTTCTCACCCTTCCCGGTCTTTTGACTGCCCTTTTCCCGCCTTTTTTCGAATGTCTCCCTGCGCTGTCTCATTTCTCCTGCATAGACAACCGCGATCATATCCAGCAGCAGGAATCCCAAAAGCATCAACCCCACCACCTGTAAAAACAAAACCGGCAGCAGCCTGACAAAGGTAAAAATAAAGGGATGCAGCAGCTTAATCAGCACCAGAATCACAGCAGATTTCACGATGGCCACAGTAGTACCCTTGAGTTCCCCGCCAAACAGAGTATCCCTCTCATACTGCGAAAGTCTGTGGTGCAGGATACGGTGAGAGATGTCGCTCGTCACAAAATCCACCACCGACACAACTACCAGCGCGATCATGTACTGCGTGAAAGTATTGAGAAAGCTTAACTCCTCCCCGACCGTCGGCAGCACCACCGCCAGAATATCCGCCATAACTCCATACTTCGGGCAGAGCGGCAGGTTAAAAAACCCTCGGTTACAGAATTTACGTCTGGTTACGGAGGTAATCAAAGCCTCACCCACCCATCCCATGAAGCTGTAAATCATAAAATAGATCAAAAGTTCAGTGTATGTGTATTCCATGATGTGTTCCCTTTTGCCTTTTTCAACAAGCTACGTCATATATTTTAATCCTGCCAGCTCAACATTATTTGCAAAGCTTCCAATTTCATCCTCATGCTCTTCAAAAAATGAAAACAAATATCTGCCACCATTTTCAGCATACTCTTGTTTTGTCAATTTGCTTTGATTCAGTTTGGCAGCTACCCTTCTAATATCAATTATGATATCATTCTGATTGATTTCTGTCATCTGGTATCCCTTTCAAATTCCGTAACTTCGGTTTGTTCCTTCCCGCCGATATCCCCATTATATCAGTCCCTCTCACCGCAAACAAGGAGAATATCCGCATTTTCGCTATGTAAGCAGCCCGCAGGCTGCCCAGGCTATGCCTGTCCACGGGAAAGCATATCAGACTGGCTCATCATCTGCATCGTCTTCGTCAATCTCATAATCCTCGTCGTCGTACTCGTCTTCCGGTTCTTCCCCGGAATAGCCGTATCCACCGAACGATTCCAGTTCCTCGCTTTCTTCTTCCTCCTCATCTTCATAATCGACATCCGGATCGGACTTTGATTCTTCATCCTTTTTAGCCTTGATTCTGCTGTAAGCGAAAATACCGCCGCCAGCTGCCACCAGAAGAATTAACAGGAAAAATGGCCTTTTTCATTAGACAAAATCCTTCACTTTTCTAAAAATATTAGACGGAATTATGTAGATTGGATCAGAAATGAATTTCCAAAAACAAAGAAATGCGGAGGTCTTTCTTCGTTCTCATCTAACGAAAAATTTTTCCCTTCCGCATTTTTATGACGCGTCCCTGGCGGGATTCGAACCCACGGCCTTCCGCTTAGGAGGCGGACGCTCTATCCTGCTGAGCTACAGAGACTTTTTTAGTGCCTGTCAAGTATACTATATCCGCCCGCAAAAAACAAGCTGCTTTTTTTCAGAACAGCAGGCCGCAGACTGCCTGCTTCGCAGGCTATATGCCGCTTACGCGTCATATGTCTGTGGCTTGATGGGCGTCTACGCAAAATTTATCTTTCCCTGCAGCCAGATACTGCCCTTGAAACGGCGGCCGACCTCCGGCTCACCGAGGAGATCGCTTTTATTAATGCAGACATCAAAATACATATCATTGCATTCCAGATGCAGCACGTAGATTTGCTCGTCGGTGGCGGTATTGGTCACCTTTTCGTACTGCATGATATTGCCCAGGACCTGATACTGGTCGCATTCGGTGCCGCATGGCATGAAGCAGGTATCGACGATGGAATAGAGATCCTCCGTGTACATTCTCCGGGAGATCATCGTGTAGAGATCCATGTCTTCGATAGTCAGACTCTCGATGGCATCCTCGTCGCCGTTTTTTGCCGCGGAAAGAAGCTGGCTGCGCCTGGCCGTGCTCTTTTGCTGCTGATCAATCTGTTTACTGTCCTTCAAAACAGGAAACAGAATCTTTCCGCTGCAGGAGAGTCCGGACAGGGTGGCGGACATTTTCCGGACAAAGATCTGGTTCAGAATCTGTTCACGCTGGCATTCCACCGTATTCTGTACGAAAAAGATAAGTGATACGCCGACTCGCCCATCATCGCAGGCGCCGGACCAGGACAGGCCGTCCACCCGTTTTTCGAGGGAAAGCTCTTCCTGCGTCGTTACCTGCGTTCCTCTTATACATGGAAAATAATACTGTCTGTGGAAACCGTCTCCGTCCAGATTGCCGCCGATGATAATTCCCATATTCGGCGCGTATTCCCTGTACATCTGCATACAGGCAGTGTTTTTATCTCCTTTGGCAATGATACGCTCTGTGTAATCATGAAACGTCTCATTCAGATATTTTTCCGCCTCAGACTCATTATTCAGTTTTCCAAAACCAATCGCCCTTAAATAAGAATGCATGTGTTCTCCCCGGAGATATTGTAACTGTTATATACGATGATTGTTCGTCCCATACAGCGAACGTTCTGGCTATGACTCTTCTGTGTACAAACTCTTCAATCCGGATAATTACAGTTACGTGATTTCTTATTTTTTTCTTTTGTATCCTGTTTTTTACAGCTTTTTCTTTATCTCTTATTTTCCGGCACCGGGATCAGCTCCATGCCGCCCATGTATAGACGAAGGGCTTCCGGAATGCGTACGGAACCGTCCTCGTTCAGGTTGTTTTCGAGGAACGCGATCAGCATACGCGGCGGTGCCACACAGGTGTTGTTCAGGGTGTGCGCAAGGTATTTGCCGTTCTTGCCGTTGACACGAATCTTCAGGCGGCGTGCCTGCGCGTCTCCGAGGTTCGAGCAGCTGCCGACCTCAAAATATTTCTTCTGGCGCGGGGACCAGGCCTCGACGTCACAGGATTTCACTTTCAGGTCCGCGAGATCACCAGAGCAGCATTCCAGTGTGCGTACAGGAATATCCAGTGTGCGGAAGTAATCCACAGTATTTTTCCACAGACGGTCATACCACATCATGCTGTCCTCCGGCTTGCAGACGACGATCATCTCCTGCTTTTCAAACTGGTGGATGCGGTACACGCCTCTCTCTTCGATGCCGTGCGCGCCTTTTTCCTTGCGGAAGCAGGGAGAATAGCTGGTCAGTGTCTTCGGAAGCTCCTCTTCCGGAATGATGGTGTCGATAAATTTACCGATCATGGAGTGCTCGCTCGTCCCGATCAGGAAAAGATCCTCACCCTCAATCTTGTACATCATGGCGTCCATCTCAGCAAAGCTCATAACGCCGGTCACGACGTTGCTGCGGATCATATAAGGCGGGATGCAGTAGGTGAAGCCGCGGTTGATCATAAAATCACGCGCATAGGAAAGCACAGCGGAGTGCAGACGCGCGATGTCGCCCATCAGATAATAAAAACCGTTGCCGGCCACTCTTCCTGCCGCGTCCATATCAATGCCGTTCAGCTTTTCCATGATCTCGGTGTGGTACGGAATCTCAAAATCCGGCACAAACGGATCGCCGAAGCGCTCCAGCTCGACATTTTCGCTGTCGTCTTTACCGATCGGTACAGACGGATCAATGATATTCGGGATGATCAGCATGATCTCACGGATTCTCGCCTCGACTTCTTTTTCTTTGGCACTCAGTTCTTCCACGCGCTCGGCATTTGCCGTCACCTGGCGCTTCACTTCCTCGGCTTCTTCCTTTTTGCCCTGTCCCATCAGCATACCGATCTGTTTGGAAATCTTATTGCGGCTTGCGCGGAGTGCCTCCACTTCCTGCTTGATGTCGCGGTTCTGCTGATCAAGGTTAAGCACCTCATCCACGAGCGGCAGCTTTTCATCCTGAAATTTATTGCGGATGTTCTGTTTTACAACCTCCGGGTTCTCTCTTACAAATTTGATGTCCAGCATATTATTGTCCTCCATTCATGTCGCTGAAATATGTTACCGCCTGGCGCAGAGCTTCTTTTTCCTCCGGTCCGAGGACGATATAGGATTCACCTTTTACAATTTCCTTAATATAAGTGTAGCAGCCGTCCCTGCCGTGTATCGTGTTCAGCACGAAGCCGGAATCACTCTCATCCAGCATAGCCAGCGCAAAACTCAGTCTGCCGCCCACATCCGGAAACGCGTCGTACTTTACAATTCCGATCTTATTTGCCGACCGTTTCTGCACTTCCTTGATACGATGTATCTCATCATTATGCAAACGGCTCATTTCCGTAAGCTTATCTACCTCAAGAAATTTCTGTGAAAATGCTTTTTCCAGCGATGCCGCATCCTTCCCTTTCATGAAAATACGGTATCGTTTCAGAAACCTCGTCATTTTCATTGATACATGTACCATATACAGAAGTACAAGTACCAGGATTCCCATCATGGCAATCACAAGAATGCCGGGATCTATTCCCAGCGAATTCAATATTTTACTTTCCATTTTGTTTTCCCCTTATTATAATCATTCCATTCCGTATTTATCAAACAGAACATATGTTTGATATCCTGTACGAATAAAAGCCAGGATGATATTTCAAATGAACTTTTTCCTGTAATTGTGAAGGTACAGAACACTTACGTATTTACTACGCAACTCGCATTCTAACATTCCGCAAACGGAATTTCAATCATAACATACATAAAAACCCATTTCCTTTCATCAATTCCCCACACTCATTGATGATCAGCAGGAATTGACTGAAACAGGTACATAAGCCGTTCCAATTCCTCATTTGAATAATAATCGATCACAATTCTCCCCTTGTTGTTATTTTTATGCTCGATTGAAACCTTTGTGCCGAGCAGGGATTTCATTTTTTCTGCAAGATCCTGATAAATAAAATCCTGCGATGAGTCCGTTTCAGGCTTCGGCTTTTCTTTCTTCTCAGATGAAAGAACTTTTACCAAGCGCTCCACGTCACGCACACTGAGTTTTTTATCAAAAATTTCCCGCGCGCATTGATACTGAAGCTCCGGGTCTGCAATCCCAAGAAGTGCTCTTGCATGACCTGTGGATAATTTATCTTCCACTACCATCTGCTGCACCCGTTCATCCAGCTTTAAAAGACGCATGGAATTTGTCACAGCGGTCCTGCTCTTGGATACTCGCTCTGCTACCTCTTCCTGCTTCAGATGAAATTCCGTCAGAAGTCTCTTATAGGCAGCTGCCTCCTCGATCGGATTCAGATTTTCCCTCTGGATGTTCTCTATCAGCGAAATCTCCACAGACTGCTGCTCAGAAAATTTGTGGATTATGACCGGCACTTCCTTCAGACCGGCAAGCTTTGCTGCCCGCCACCTGCGTTCTCCGGCGATGATTTCATAATAATCGCCTTTTTTCTGAACGATCAGCGGCTGAATCACTCCAAACTGCCGGATGGAGTCCGCCAGTTCCATGAGAGATTCTTCATCAAATTTTTTTCTTGGCTGATCCCTGTTCGGTTCAATCTGTGTAAGTTTTAATTTTATTTCTTCATTCAGGTTCGGCTCTCTGCTTCCAGTCTTTTTTGCGTCTGAATTTGCGGCTGCTTTTGCTGAAGGCTCCGCACTGTTTCTTACAGAAGACTGTTTGGGAATCAGAGAATCAAGCCCTTTTCCAAGCCCTTTTTTTACTGCCATTCTTCCTCACCCCTGTGTATTACCTCTTCTGCAAGTAATCGATATGCTTCTGCACCTGCAGATTTTGTGTCATATTGTGTTACAGGCAGCCCATAGCTCGGTGCCTCTGCCAGCCTGACGTTTCTCGGAATAATACTTTTATAAATATTCTGATTCAGATTTTCCTTAACATTTTCCACTACCTGCAAAGACAGATTCGTCCTCGCGTCGTACATTGTAAACACGACACCTTCAATTTCAATATCAGGATTCAGTCTTTCCTTTACCAGATCAATCGTATGTATCAGTTGACTCAATCCCTCCAACGCATAATATTCACACTGGATGGGAACGAGCACGGTATCGCCTGCACACATAGAGTTTATTGTAAGCATATTCAAAGACGGCGGACAGTCGATCAGTATAAAATCATAGTCCGATTTCACAGTCTCCAGTGCTTTTTTGAGAAGAAATTCCTTTTCTTTCAAACCAATCAGCTCAATTTCTGCTCCTGAGAGATTGATATTTGAAGGAATCAGGGAAAGATTTTCAAAAATTTCCTTCTGCAGACATTCCTCAATCGGTTCTTCGCCCAGAAGCATCTCATACACCGTTTTCTCTGCGCTGTCTTTATCCACTCCAAAACCGCTTGTCGTATTTCCCTGCGGATCCATATCTACCACAAGCACTTTTTTCCCATTTTCAGCAATGGCGGCAGACAAATTGATGGCAGTCGTAGTCTTTCCTACTCCGCCTTTCTGGTTTGCCACCACAATTGTTCTCCCCATATATGAAACCGTTCCCCCCTTTTTTTTCTTTTCCAGTATACTTATGTTCTTACTGAAATTTTTGACTCTGCATCGTTCATTTCATTGTTCAGAGCTTTTCCAGTATAACACCATATCTGTCAAATTACCATACAAAATGTTTCACGTGAAACATTCCTCTGTTTTTCACAAAAAAACTTTCGTTCAAAGGTTTTTTCATATCGAAACGCTGTAATACATTAATTATTTTGGTAACTGTTCAGTACCTTCACAGTTACTTATTTTGAATTTGCTGAGCATAATCTTTGATCAGTTTCAGACAATTCTTTAATTCCGCTCTGCACCGATTCTTATTACCATTCAGAAAAGCTATGGAGGTTTCCGTCTTATCATATACTGTTTTTAAAAGAGACAATAATTCCTCTTTATTGATCGTCTCTTCAATTGTACTGTGTTCTGATTCATGATCTTCATTTTCCGAAGAATCCTGGACTGGTACAAAATCATTCTTTTCTGAGTCATCATGATCTAACGGATCCTCTTTATCCGGCGTTTCGTTATTTATGATAACTTCATCTGATATTTCCTTATTTTCAGAAGTTTCGTGATATAATTCATCTTTCAGAATCTGATATTCTTCGCGTTTTTTCAACGAATCCTCTATCAATTGCGAAACGTATTCCATTCTTTGCTTCAGTTGTCGAATTTCTTCCTGTTTTTCATTCAGATTTTCATCAATATTCTTTTTAATTGCTCTGGGAGAAAATATTGTTGTATCAAGTCTCTTTTCCCTTTGCAGTTCTTCCATCATATGTTCCGCACAGGAAAGATCTGTTACAAGTTCCTGCATTTCCTGCTCAAAGCCTGATATTTTTCTGTCATTTTCATCCTGTAAATTCTCTATATATTCCTTTAACATTTTTGAAACCCCAATCGATGACGATTTTTTTATTGCAGATAAATCTGAAAAGCCTCAATTTACTCTTTTTTGTTTTTTAATCCAGTCTTTTGCAGATAAATCTGCAAAGCCTGTCTTTTCTTTTTACTGATGTTCTTTTCTTTGGTATCATACTACACAATTTACGCGAACAAAAGAGGAAATTTACATAAAATATAATTTTAGAGAATGTTTCACGTGAAACATTTTTTTGGTGACAGAACCAGATATCAGTTGTATAATAATGAGAATCAGTAGAGTACCTCGCACACACTGCAAGTTATAGATGAAATGAAAGGAGCCTATTTATAATATGAAGAAAACGGTTCTGAAATTATCAGCAGCTTCAATTGGCGCATTACATTGCATCAATAAATATATTGATACAACGGTGTCAGATAACAGAATGAAATCAACAGGTAAAATATACAACTGGAAAAACGGAAACATTTTTTATCGAGTGTCAGGACAGGGTAAACCGATTCTTTTACTGCATGATGTGAATGTTTTTTCATCGGAAAATGACTGGAATCAGGTAATGTCAGGGCTTTCTGAAGACAATCGGGTATATGCGCCGGATCTGATTGGCTGCGGACGCTCGGATAAACCGGCTGTCACGTATACAGGGTATTTCTATGTGCAGATGATCACAGATTTTGTCAAAAATGTAATCAGAGAGAAAACAACAGTCATTGCTTCAGGAAGAAGTTCGGTATTTGCATTAATGGCAAATGCTTTGGACACCGAGATATTTGATAAAATGATATTCATAAATCCGCCTGCGAAGTCTTCAATGAAAAAGATGCCCGATCAGCATTCGAAAATACTGATTCGGCTGTTCGGACTTCCGATTATTGGTAAAACCTGCTATTATATGGCAACAAGCAGAACAAATACAGAAGATTATTTTTCTGAAAGGGGCTATTTTAACCCATTTTTGATAAAACAGCAAACTGTCAGGGCAGCATATCAGTCGGCACATTATGGAAGCGGTAATGGAAGGTATCTGTTTGCAAGTCTGGAGGGAGGATATCTCAATACAGATCCGACAGAGACATTAAAAAAAGCCGGGAAGGAGATAACTGTACTGATAAGCGATCACCTTCCTGGCTCAAAAGAAACTGCTGATAACTATGCAAAAATAAACGAATCTGTAAAAATCAGAACCTTGAAAAACACGAAACAGCTTCCGGAGCTGGAAACACCTGACATTGTTGCAGATATAATTTTAGAAAGTATATAGTAGTAAAAACTTAATAACTGTATATGATTATGAAAGGGGACTTTTTGTCGGAGTACCTGCTTTTCGCGGATACTTCGCAGGAGTACCCCTTTCTTTCCGGATAAAAACAAACGATCGCTCAATATCTGTATCCGGAATCTGCGCCCTGTTTATAGACGTAATTGAACCGCCCAACAGGAAAATCGCCTTTTTTGCATCCAGACATTCCTGATCAATCTCAGCGGATTTGTAAGCAATAAAAGTACCGCCGCGTCTGACGAAAGGTAAACAATATTCGGAAAGAGATGAAAGATTAGCGACCGCTCTGGATACACATATATCAAAACCTTCCCGGTAAGAGGAATCAAAAGCAGCATCCTCTGCCCTTCCATGAACAGCAGTAATATCGGACAACTGAAGTTTACAGATTACTTCATTCAGAAACTGGACTCGTTTATTCAGGGAATCCAGCAAAACGACCTGAAGATCAGGAAATACAATTTTCAGCGGAATTCCCGGAAAACCGGCGCCAGAGCCTACATCGATCAATTTTAATGCTGCATCCGTATTGGCACGCATACAAGTATTGGTATTAGTGTTGGTTTCAGTATTAGTATTAGTATTGGTTTTAGTATTAGTCTTAGTGTTATTATCAGTAGTACCGTTATTAATATAATTATTTGCAGAATTATTATCAGATAGTATTTTTACATTTAAAGACATATGAACAGACGGCGTGGATACACTTACCAGCACACTGTCAAGAAAATGCTTCTGCGCGACATCTTCAAATTCTGTAATTGCAGTCAGATTCATGACGCGGTTTTTCTCAACCAGCAGTTCATAATAAGTCAGAAACTGTTCTGTCTGCTGTTCTGATAAGATAATATCTGCATTTATAAAACAATTCTTTATATAATTTTTTGCGTTTTCTCTATCAGGCACAATAGAAACAGAGCAAATTTTTTTTGACGTAACTTTCTCTTCCATATTACAGAAACCCCTCACATCCCGATTACAGATGGCATCTTTTTAACCTTATATATAATATACTATAAATAGTGAACTACCCATAGTCTAAGGCCACTGAGATTACCGTGAATCTATTTCAGATGAATCAACAGAACCGAAATATCCGCAGGTGAAACGCCGGCTATGCGGGAAGCCTGACCGATAGAAGCTGGCCGGTATTTTGAAAGCTTCTGCTGCGCTTCAAGACGAAGCCCGGATATCTGATCATAATCAAAATTCTCCGGAATACGTTTAGATTCCAGCTTTTTAAACTGTTCAACCTGTTTCAACTGCCGTTCAAGATATCCCTTGTATTTAATTGAAATATTGACCTCTGTACGCACATCCTCCGGTAATTCCGGACGGGCAGCGTCAATATCTGCCAGAATATCATAGGAAAGCTCCGGACGCCGGATCAGTTCGCCAAGACAGATGGAAGATTTCAGTTCAGTACTGTTATAAGTACGAAGCAATTCCTGCACCTGCGGGCGATCACCGACAAACGTATGTTCTACTCGTTCTATCTCGGAAGCAATCTGTTCTTTTTTCCGCAAAAGTTTCTGATAACGTTCTTCATTGATCAGTCCGATCTCATATCCTTTTTCTGTCAGGCGCTGATCCGCATTATCCTGTCGAAGAAGCAGCCGGTATTCCGCCCGGGATGTCATCATCCGGTACGGCTCGGTATTTTCTTTTGTGACAAGGTCGTCGATCAACACGCCAATGTACGCTTCTGAACGATCAAGGATCAGAGGCTCCTTTCCCTGAATCTGCCTTGCCGCATTGATGCCGGCGATAAGTCCCTGCGCCGCGGCTTCCTCGTATCCTGAGCTTCCGTTGAACTGACCCGCGGAATAAAGACCGCTGATCTTTTTAAATTCAAGTGAAAGCTTCAGCTGACGGGCGTCAATGCAGTCATACTCGATCGCATACGCATTTTTTACGATCTGAGCATGCTCCAGACCGGGCACGGAACGATACATGGCAATCTGTACATCCTCGGGAAGCGAACTGGACATACCGGAAAGATACATTTCATTTGTATGAAGCCCTTCCGGCTCAACAAATACCTGATGGCGGGTTTTATCCGCAAATTTGACGACTTTATCCTCGATAGAAGGACAATAACGCGGCCCTGTCCCCTCGATCTGACCAGAAAAAAGAGGAGAACGGTCGATGTTTTTACGGATAATCTCGTGCGTCGTCTCGTTTGTATAGGTAAGCCAGCAGGAAACCTGCTCTTTCTGAACACTTTCCGGATCAGTCGTGAAGGAAAACGGGACTACCCGCTCGTCGCCCTTTTGCTCTTCCATCTTTGAATAGTCAATCGACCATCCGGCAATACGGGCAGGAGTACCGGTCTTAAACCGCCTCATCTCAATGCCAAGAGAACACATGGAATCCGTCAGATAATTCGCGGCAGCCAGACCATTCGGACCGGTATGCATACTGACATCTCCGTATATGCATCTGGCCTTTGAGTAGGTTCCCGAGCACAAAATGGCGGCCTTGCAGTGATAAACAGAACCGGAATATGTCTTCACGCCGACCAGAGTGCCATCCTCCACCAGCAGATCTGTCACTTCCAGCTGCCGGATCATCAGATTTTCTGTCTGCTCCAGCACCTGGCGCATACTTCTGCTGTAATCCGCCTTATCTGCCTGCGCCCGAAGAGAATGGACAGCCGGACCTTTCGAGCGGTTCAACATTTTAGACTGGATAAATGTTTTATCGATGTTTTTGCCCATCTCTCCGCCGAGCGCGTCAAGTTCCCGCACCAGATGTCCTTTCGAACTGCCTCCGATATTCGGATTGCACGGCATAAGGGCAATGCTGTCCACACTTACTGTGAAAATAACGGTCTTCATCCCCAGCCGGGCACACGCAAGTGCAGCTTCACAGCCTGCATGTCCGGCACCTACGACGACAACATCCACAAATTCTTCTACCAAACTCATAGTTCCGGCCTTCCTGTAATTCTTTCATAACTGGTAACTGTTCAATATCTTCACAGTAAATAACTGTTCAATATTTTCACAATAAGTAACTGTTCGGTACCTTCACAGTTACCACAATCAACTACTTTCCCATACAGAACCGTCCGAAAATCTCATTCACAAGATCTTCGCCGACTTCCTTGCCAATCACTCTGCCGAGAGCCGCATAAGCGTCCATCAGATCGATCGAATAAAAATCCTCCGGCAGGCCAAGAGCAATACTTTCCAGTACTTTTTTCAGGCTTTCGGAAGCAAGCACCAGCTCAGACTTCTGCCTTGCGCTGGATATGATCACTTCATCGTTAAATGTCAGCTCTCCCTGATAAAACATCTCTTTCAGAAGACTCTCCAGCGTATCAATGCCGGTCTCTTCCTTCGCCGATATTTCCGTGATTGGAAACCGTTCTCCTGTAAAAGAACGAACCTCTTCTTTTGTGACAACCGAAGGTAGATCCGTCTTATTTAAAAGAACAATGGTCTTCTTTCCGTCAAGAAGCTCCAGAATTTCCTCATCATTTTCATCCATCGGTGCGGATGCGTCGACAACATAAAGGATCAGATCCGCGGATTCCGCCTTTTCCCTCGCCTTGTTAACGCCAATCCTTTCAATGCAGTCCTCAGTACTGCGAATTCCGGCCGTATCAATGATATTCAGCGTGATTCCTCCAAGAGAAATGGTCTCCTCCAGCGTATCTCTCGTCGTACCGGCGATATCTGTCACAATCGCCCGGTCCTCTCCGGCAAGCACATTCAAAAGAGAGGATTTTCCGGCATTCGGCCTGCCGAGAATCACAGTCTGAATCCCTTCTTTGATTATTCTGCCGTTGTCCGCCGACAAAATGAGCGAATCAACAACCCGAAGCAGCTCTTCCGTGCGGATTTTCAGCTGTTCGGGATATCCATCCAGAGAATAATGTTCCGGATCATCCAGAGCAGATTCGATAAATGCTGTCTCATAAAGAATCTGTTCCCGCAGGTCATTCACCTTGCGGCTTAAAGAACCCTTCAGCCGACTCACTGAGCTCTGCAGCGCATATTCATTCTTCGCCTGAATCACATCAATCACCGATTCCGCCTGTGAAAGATCAATTCTGCCGTTCAGAAACGCCCGTTTTGTAAACTCCCCCGGTTCAGCGGGGCGCGCGCCGTTTTTCAGCACTGTCTCCAGCACCCGCCTGGTCGCGTAAATGCCCCCGTGACAGTTAATTTCCACTGTATCTTCCATCGTAAAGCTTTTCGGAGCAAGAAAAAGGGAGACAAGCACCTCATCCACCGTCTTTCCCTCATCCCGGATATACCCGTAATGAACCGTATGGGACATCTGATCGGCCAGCTTCTTTTTGCCGCCCGGAGAGACAAACACACGGTCGCCGACATGCAGGGCATCCGGCCCGCTGATCCTCACAATGCCAATTCCGGACCCGCCAGGCGCCGTCGAAATCGCGGCAATCGTATCATCCTGCATACGCTCGCTCCTTTCTATCATTTACAAATGAACTGATATTGTAAGTAATAAAATCCTCCATATGTTGGAAATATATGGAGGATTCGTAACTATTCAGAACAGTACCTCGCACTCGCTGCGAGGTACGTATGAAAACTTATATTTTACAGGAAAAAGTCCCATCGCGCAGCGATTTTAAATGGACTTTTTCCCGTAACTGTGAAGGTACTGAACAGTTACGAGGATTCTATGATTAATCTGATCTACTCTTCGCCGCCCTCACTCTGATCTTCCGCCTGCGCAAATTCACTCTGCGCTGCTTCTATATCATAGGCTTTGTTGTATCCGCCCCGGTTATAACGGCCCCGATGACCGCCGTTTCCATTGTATCTGGAATATCCTCCGCCATAGTTCCTGTCGCGATCCTTCTTCAGCGTAACCACGACCTTGCGGTACGGTTCATCCCCTTCGCTGTGCGTCGTCACATACGGATCATTCTGCAGTGCCGAATGAATGATTCTTCTCTCATAAGGATTCATCGGCTCAAGGAAAACCGGTCTCCTGGTCTTCTTTACCTTGGCAGCAATATTTCTGGCAAGATTCTCCAGCGTAGCCTTGCGGCGGGCACGGTAATCCTCGGTATCCAGCTTCACTCTTACATAAGAAGCCTTGCCCTTATTTACAACCAGGCTGGTCAGATACTGCAGAGAATCGAGCGTCTGTCCTCTCTTTCCAATCAGGACTCCCATGTCCTCGCCATCAATATTTACGCAAAGAGTGTCATCTTCAAAATCTGCCTTTACTTCTGCCTCCATATTCATGGCTTTCAGAACCTTGTTGACAAACTCAACAGCACGGCGTTTTGCTTCCTCCGGATCCGCAGGAACTCTCGGAGTCTTCGGTGCGGAATCCTGCTTATCTTCAGAAGCAGTCTCCGCGGCAGCAACGACGTCTTTTTTTGTCTCAGAATTGTTTTTTGCTTCCGCATTCTTTTTCGATTCAGAATGATTTCCGGGATCAGAGACCTTTTTCGAATCCGAAGCCTTCTCAGGCTTTCCTTTTTTCTGAGCAGAAGCATCTGAAAATCTGGCAGAAGAAACCTTTTCAGACTCCTTCTTTTCTTCTTTCTTCTCTTCTTTCTTCTCTTCTTTTTTCTGCTCTTTTAATTCCTTCTTTTCGGTCTTGAATTCTTTTTTATTTTCTTTTTTATAGTCTTTTTTGAAATCCTTTTTTGACTCTTTCTTCGCCTTTTCCGGCTTGTCCTCAAAGATTTCCTTCATCAGATCTTCATCCGTAACCTTTTTCTTCGCCTCAATGACAGCCTTTCTGCCGCCAATACCCAGGAATCCTTTTGATCCCTCATCGATCACGGTATATTCGATGTTATCGCTGCTTGTGCCGAGCTGGATAGACGCCTCTGTAAGCGCATCCGCCACTGTTTTTGCTGTAACTCTGACTGTATCCATAAAATTACCCCCTGATTCCTCTGAATCCTGTAGCTGTTGTATTATTTTTTCTTATTCTTTTCGTTATACTGCTGTACCATCTGTGCCTTTGCGGCCAGAGAACCCGGCTTTGCTGTCATATTACTCTTATAATAGTCCGTGGAAGCCTTGATCTTCTCAGCCTTTTCTTCCGCAGAAATCTGCTTTTTCTCTGTCGTTTCAATATTTTTGGTGGATATCTTCGCCGTATTCGCGATCTTCTGCGGAGGAAGTCCCTGCTTCTCACGCTTTTTGTTCTCTTTTTCGAGATTCTTTTTGATCAGCTCATCTATATCGATCTTTTCAATGCTTCTGTTGACAAAAAGCTGCTGTACGGTACGGACGACAGCACCGGCGATCCAGTAAATACCAAGACCTACAGGAAGCGACAGACAGAAAACCGCCGACATGATCGGCATCACTGTATTCATCGACCTCATCGTAGCATTCATGGTATCGTTCGAATTGGAATTATTCTGCTCATTGCCGGTAGAAGCAAGCTTCGCGTTCAGCCACTGTGTGACAGCAGCCAGAATTGGAACCAGAGCAGCTCCAATGATAAGCAACCACGAACCGGCACTATAAGCATCCTGAATAATTGACATCGGAGAATCCGCGATGTTCAGACCAAGGAAATAATTCATGTTATTTACAGTCTCATGCGTCGAATTAATAAGCGAACTCAACTCCGGAAAATTTGCCAGAAGATCCGCCCAGTTGGCAGTCTTGAACTTATAAAGGACATCAATGACCTTGTCCATCGACATCTCGAATTTATTGACACTTAATGAACTGGCCGCTTCGGTCAGAAATTCTTCCGCACCGGACGTCTCAAGGAGTTCAGAAGCAAGAGAACCAAACGCGCTGTAAACAGATGAAACATAAGCCGGTACGTTCCAGATGACCCGGTAAAGGGCAAACAGAATCGGCATCTGAATCAGAAGCTGCAGACAGCTTCCCATCGGATGTACTCCATATTTTGCATAGACAGCTTTTGTCTCCTCGTTCATCTTCATCATAGCTGCCTGATCATCTTTTTTGCCTTCGTATTTCTTATTGATTGCCTGAAGCTCCGGATTCATCTTGACCTGGAGTTTTGAAAACCTTTGCTGCTGGATCGTCAGAGGCAGCATGATCATATAGATAATAATGGTAAACAGAATAATACACAGGCCGATATTCGGAATCCCTATCTGCTCCTGCACCCAGAAAATTGCATTCATAATGTAACCGAGTACATTTGCAATCGGTCCGAGAATGCCTGTGGCTTTCGTCAATAACATTTTATCTTTTCCTCCTTATGGCAGTCCTGCCATATATACTGTCCCACACAATTTTTCACGGAACCGGATCATACCCGCCCCTCGAAAACGGATTGCATCGCATGATCCGCCATGCCGCCATGGCGCTTCCCTTTACGGCGCCGTACTTTTCAATCGCCTCAAGTCCATATTGGGAACAGGTCGGCGTGTACGGACATCTCAGTTTTTTTAACGGTGACAGATGCTTCTGATAAAACCGTATCATGCTTATCAGAATTTTCTTCATAATAAAAGATCACTTCCTGTTTAAACAGAAGATTTTTCGCTCTGCACAATGGTATGAAGTCTCCCCAGATGCAGCAGCGCACTTTCTACTTCCGCATAATCCCTGCCCTTTACAGCAGGCCTTGCTACCACAACCATATCAATTCCTTTGTCGAATTTCGATTCATTCAACCGGTAGCTCTCTCTGATCAGCCTCGTAACACGATGTCTGACCACACTGTTTCCCACTTTTTTACTCACCGAAATCCCGATACGATTCTTCTGCGTGTCCTGTCTCATTACATACATGATCAGATATTTGTTTGCGTATGATTTTCTTTTTCTGTAAACACGTTGAAACTCTTCATATTTTTTCAGGGATTCTGAAAATTCCATAATTTATAAATATCCTTTAAACGTACAAAGAGGGATTTTTGTCAGCTGCTGTGCGCCCACCATGTAAGGCAGACAACAGATGCAAAAATCCCTCTGTTAAGAGACCTGGCAGACTTAAGCCGACAAAACTTTTCTTCCCTTTGCTCTTCTTGCGGCTAAAACTTTTCTTCCGCCTGCTGTACTCATTCTCGCGCGAAAACCATGTACTCTTGACCTGTGTCTTCTGCCAGGCTGAAACGGCATCTTCATATTCCGGCACCTCCTTTTTCATTCTCTTAACAGCTGCGTAATCCCCATCGCGGATCATCGTTCTGCTACTGTTTTTCTGATCATAATATAATCATGGTCTTTTTTGAGACATCAAATCGATTATATTCACAAAGACCTCTTAAGTCAAGCAATTCCTTAAAAAAATTGCTTTTATATTCATAAAAAAAACAGGCAGGAATGGCAAAAATCCGTAATAGTGTGGATAACTTTATCCATCAAATTCGGTTTACGTAAGTTTTCCACATTTTGTGGATAATTTGTTGATAAAAAAATCTTAATTATTGTAATCTGCTGATTTATGAGGAGATTCCCGTTGGGGATATCCTTATGCACAACCTGTTTTCATTCTGCGTCCCTGTGTCGAATTATGTCAACTTTTTGACCTTTTCCTCATTTTATTCCAACTTATCCACAAAGTTATCCACAGATGTGGATGAAATGACAATGATGCCAGGGTCGAAAGTCAGGAATCGAGCGTTTACGCTCAGATTCATGACTTTATGACCCGCTTAAAACATGAGGAAGTAGCCGGCAGAAAAGAATCAAAATTTTACATTGATAATTCCCCGTTTTTGGTTTAATATTAGCGT
>JAJQIL010000079.1:0-28960 GCA_021199235.1 Lachnospiraceae bacterium
TGTAGGACTAAATCAGCGGAAAGCCTTGATTTATGCGGCTCTTGCTAACCTGACAATAATATAGCACAATCCTTTGTCACATACTACCAGAACATCCGGCTGTACCATAGTCCTGTCATCGCAGTCCAGCTGCACATCAACCGGCGCGTACATAGCACGGCAAGAACCTTTCTGAGACTTAATGTAACTCCCAAGCTGCAGACTGATTTCAAAACCTGCAATCTGATGCGTAGTATAAGGTGCCGCCATATCAAAAAATACACCGTCAATCAGCTCAACCCGCTGTTCATCCGGCAGTGCATAGTAATCCTCCAGAGTGTATTCCCCCTGGCGCTCGTAAGAATGAACTGCATACTGCAGCGCTGCTTCTCCCAATACATCTTCCGCAGAAAACTTTTCCGTTCTCTGATATACGATAGGAATCTGGTCTTTCTGCAAATTCATGTCCTTTTGTAAATTCATGTCCTTTTGTAAATTCATGTCCTTTTGTAAATTCATGTCCTTTTGTAAATTCATGTCCTTCTGGCCTTCCTGCGTTTTCGGCTTTTCCAATCCTCTCTTGTCGTTCATCCGGTATCCTCCTGTTTTTTTCTTATTTTGCTCTATCCTTTCAGTTCTTCTCCGAACGTAACTGTTCAGTACTTTCACAGTTACCTTCAAACTTTCTCTTTTATTTGTAAATGCATATTAACACATAACTTTTCCTGGGTCAATAGGTTTCATACAATATTATCATTGTTTATTTAACGTAAAATTAGTATCATTATGTTTATAAATCCAAACATATTTTCTTTGCCCTGACAGAGAAGGTGGGCTGCATGTTTTACCATACAGCCCGCCTTCTGCTCGATCGATTATTCTTACTTTTATGTCTTTTTCAGATTTTATAAATCTCCTCCGCATTGCCATGCAGCATCAGCTCTTTTTCTTCGTCCGTGACATCGAGCGCACGCACGAAAGCCGGACCGTCGGTCAGCCATTCTTTGCGGACCGGATAGGAAGTGCCCCAGATGATATGGTCAGCGCCGAGCACTTTCACCGCGCATTCCAGCTGGGTCTTGCCCCAGGGCTGTGCGTGAGACATTTCGAAGTAGATGTGCTCGCGGAAACGCGCCGCCGTCTCGCCGCTGTCGGATTTGAAACGGCTGACGTCCTCGGTCTTTTTCGCCTGCTGCGGGAACATCATGTTGGCGATGGCAAAGAAGCCGCCTCCGAGCATGGAGTGCACCATTTTGATGTTCGGATATTTGATAAACAGGTCGCTGAACACTTCGCGGCCGACCGCCAGGCCCTGGTCGACGCAGCGGCCATAGGAACGTCTTACATTATTGTACGCAAGGAAAGACTGCGGCTCTGCCGGAATCGGTGTATGATGGACGTATACGTTCATCTGCAGTTCGTTGACCTTCGCGAAAAACGCGGAGAAGCGTTCATCGTCAAGATAAGCGTCGCCGTAATGCGCGCTGACCTGAACGCCATTCATGCCAAGTTCGTTTTTGCAGTGCCCCAGCTCCGCAAGGCTTTCCGGCGTCCCATAGGGCGGAACGACCGCCAGCGGAATCAGTCTGCCGCCGCTTTTCTGTGCGTAATCGTACATGCCGTCATTGAACATTTTACAAAAGTCCAGATCCATCCATTCGTGGCAGCCCGGCACTTTGAGGACTGCCTTGTCCACACCTGCCGCGTCCAGATCGGCGAGCTGGCTCTCCAGCACGTAGTCGCCCTGCACATAGTTCAGGTTCGGACTGCCCTCCGGCTTTTCGAGAACGACCTGTTTTTTCCCGTTTGCACCCGGAATCTCCTCACAGCGGCCGACCCAGCCGAATTTTGTCTCGCCCAGGAAACGCTCCATCAGAGCGTTGTCTGTAAAAAGCTGTTCCGGAACCCAGTATAAATTTGCGTCAATTACCATTTTCTGGCACCTTCCTTTCCTGCGCACATCAGTGTATATTACATGTGCACTCTTTGTAACTATTCAGGACAGTACCTGCACAGTTACCACTCTTTTTCGATCACCTGCGTATTAACCAGCACAGGATAACACAGGATATATTTTGATGAAATTATCATACTTCACAATCGTGATACTGCTCAAGCCTTTATTTGGAAACGCTTTTTTCCATTTCTGAAATCATACATATCTGCATTCATACAGAACGTATTTATAGTAAACGACGTAAGTCGTTTTACTTTGCGCCAGACGCGAGGCTGCAAAGCAGCCATTCCATGCGCGTCTGTGTGCATCAGTTATAACACTTGCAGGCAAAACCATATGATAGTTAATACCCGAAGTCACCTGACCTCACATTCGTGAATACAACTCTCTGCCTCTGCATAAGTGTCGATTGGCTCTGCACCCGACCTTACGTTCACGAATGCAGTTCTTCCAGCATCTCTGCCGCCCGCTCCGCGAGCATCTCTGCCGCGCCGCGCCCGAACGGGGAATTCTGCGCCTCGTAGCAGCTGCGGTCGTAGGCTCCGGTGTCCGCCATGTACTTGGACGCACCGTTTACCAACGTGCAGATAAGAGTTGTGCCAAATGTGGATTGTTCCATGATGTCCGCCGCTGTGCGGCAGGTCAGTTCCGGCTTCACGCCCAGCAGGGCGATATTGCCGATGCGAATACCCTCGATTTCGGTCTCGCTCTCTCCGTCCGGCTCGTATACGGCGTTTCTTGTCGGGCGCAGGCTGTGGAGATCGCGGTTCATATGTTTTGCGGGTACCGTCAGTGCTGCAGAAATCGTCCGAATCGATACGGTATCCTGATCCGTGGCCCGATCGCTGTCCCGATCCGCGTCCTGGTCTGTGGCCCGATTGCTGTCCTGCTCTGCGTTCTGATCTGTATCAAGTTCTGCGCCCTGCTCTGCGTCCCGGTCACAGACAATTGCCTGCGCGATTTCCAGGATGCTGTCTTTCAGTCTGTCAGAAAGGCGGTCGCAGACCGCAAAGCCTGCTTCGTGCAGGTCGGTACGGATGGTTTCTCCGTGCTCAAAGGTCTCGTTCACTGCTTTTTCGATGGGAGCCTGGTCGGCCGCCGCGCCGATTAAAAACATCACGACCGGAGTATTCATATTTGCCCTTTTCGTGCTGTTTGCATTCGCGGCAATGCGTCTGGTTTCTAATCTGTCTTCATTCGCGACAATGTATCTGGCTTCTAATCTGTCTTCCTTTTCTGTCTCTGCGTTTCCATATTGCACCAGAGCAATTTCCGCCTTCCGGCAGGCATTTCCGGCGATGTCAGAGGTCACCGGCTTTTTGCCGTCCGTCAGCTCGGACTGATCCATCACGGAGGACTGAATGGCAAAATGGCTGATCAGGGCGATTGGCTGCCCTTCCAGATCGTCCAGGCGCAGCACGGTCACAGTCCGGTTCGTTGGGCCGTCGCCGTTTGTGCCGATCCACCAGCCGTCGGCCAGCTCGATGTCCCGGTTCGCGACGATCCCGCATTCGCCGGTACCAATGCCCAGACGGGCAGGCCGCAGCCGCTCTACCGCGTCCGCTGCCGCGCCGACTGCCGCGTTCTGCAGAGCCTCACGGTATTGCTTTTTCAGTCCAATTTCTTTTTCCGACTTCATCATATGATCCGGCAGAAGATGCGGGGAGGAAAAGGAGTGTGTCACGCACACCCAGATGTTCGTCTCTTTTACGCCCGTTTTTTCCTCGATCAGCGAACGGATCGCCGCTGTCTCTTCGCCCGGCATGGAAGTAATTTCCAGGGAGACGAGCAGGATGGTCTCTTCGCTGCGAATCGCCACCGCCCTGGCGTGGATCGGGTCATGGATCAATCCGAAATTTTCAACTGCCAGATACTCCCGCGGGATCTCAATCTCCCGCCTGCCTGCTCCTGCCTGTAATCCTGCTGCCATATTATGCGCCCCTTTCTATAACTTACCCTTATGTTGCCTGAATTATATCATAGATTCGCTCCAACACCTGCCATCTGCAAAATCCGGTCGGATCAGTCCTGCACTGCTCACTGCAGACATCACCACGCCAGCAGCGCGCTGCACATCGACTCGGTCGTATCCGCGCTTTCGTAGTTGAACACGCATACCGCACCGTCCGTTGTGGTCAGGACGATGTAGCGCTCCACAGACTGTTTGATGCACAGTGTGTACTGTCCCCAGTCTTCATTTTCCCAGGTGCCGACGGTGTACTTTTCCCCGGAGAGGGTTTCTACCGCTTCCCCCATCGTAAATGCCGTCACCAGCTCAGCAGACTGAATGTCATCCTTTGAAAACTGTATCACCGTCTCGTCTTCATAGGTGATGGTAAAGACCTCGTCCTCAATCTCCACCGCTACTGTGGCGGATTTAAAAATGCCGAGCGCATTCACGATCGCCACGATCACAATGACGCCGACCAGCAATTTCAACATATTCATCAGGCCCTGATGTTTTTCCATAAAGTCAGCCATAAACGCCTCCTACAGCATCGTCTTATCATAGGAAAACTGATAGCCCCTGTACACGACATCTATCATGTTCGGATTTTTCTTGAAAAATCCATCCTTCGGGACATCCGCGCTGTGCGGGAACTGGCAGTCATAAATGATATGACCATCGGCATCCCGCTCATCCGTCATCGGCGGACGCTGTCCGCTTTTGTGCGGCTTTTCAAGTCTCGGTTCGCCGTCCGCTGCGGCAGCGGATTTTTGTGTTTCACATTCCACCGGCTCTTCCCCGTCCAGAATTTTGCAGGCAGCCTCATAAAAAATCTCCAATGCGTCGTCCGCCACCTTCTGCGCGCCGCCGTAAATGGCGTCAAATTCATCTTTGTGGGCGAGCAGCTTTTCCAGATCGTTCTTCCACTTGCTGACAGTGCCGTTGAGGGTCTTGCCGTGTTCCATGATCTCGTCGCCGGTAAAGAGGAGCCGGTGCGTCCGGTCGAGGATTGCGATCCCATCCGCCGTGTGGTCGCCGATGCGGATGATTTCCAATTCACGGCCTTTTAAGGGGATGATGTCCCCATCGCTGACCGACGTCTTCGGATAATCGGGTGCCGGAAATGTGATCCCGTCAAAGCTCGGGTAGGGAATGGATGCCAGCGGAAGCGCTTCTTCTCCCATATACGCCATGTCAAAGTAAAAATTGTTCGCGGAGTGGTCAAAGTGATGATGCGTGTTGATCACCCAGGGAACCGGCTTCCCGCAAAGCTTTTCAAGGTATTCCCTTAAATTGCCCGCGCCGTAACCGGTATCGATCGCCACACCGGCCTCATCCCCGACCAGCAGATAATGATAGTCGCCTGAGCTCATGATCTGCCAGGTATTCTCGTCGATCTGTGTCGCCTCATAATAGGGAACATCCATCGGAGTCAGAATGCCGTCCTTATGTCGGATCAAAATGTTATGTTTTGGAGAAAAATCTATCGCGTTCATCTGTCCCTCCCGTTGCTTTTTTAGTCTATAAATGCTATAATATTTCAATTCTAAATACTATTTTGTACAAACTGCCGACTGTTTTTACTCGCAGCACAATTGCTCGTTGACCTTCGTGATTTTCTGCTGCAGGCAGCGAAAATCCTTTCCGTTCAATCCGGTTGCAGGATGTAGGAATCAATACCAATTTTTCAGAAGGATGAATCCATATGTTAGAAAGCAGCGCCATAAAATATCTGAATGATTTTATCGCACTCGCCCATGCCGGCAATTACACGAAAGCCTGCGACCAGCTCTACCTCTCGAAGACTACCCTGACCAAACACATCAAAGATCTGGAAGCAAGCCTGGAGCATAAGCTCTTTGCCCTGTCCGGTCATAAGCTTGTGCTGACCGAGTTCGGCAAGCTTTTTCTGGACTACGCCGAACGTTTTGCCGCTCTGGATGAAGAATATGAGCAGGCAAGATCTTCTTTTGACGAGGATTCCTCGTCCGAGGTGCGTGTCGCCGTCTCGCTCCATATGAACTGCGATCACATGATGAATATGCTCTGGGATCATTTCGTCCCGTCGCATCCGCAGTATCATCTCTCGACGATTGAATATCAGGCCGGTGCACTCAGCCGTGAGGACCTGTTTGCCATGGGCTACGAGCTGGTGTTCGGTCTTTCCGGGAAGCCGGATGATTCCTCGTACGGATGCTTTACCTGGGCGGAAAGTACGCTCGTCGCTCTTCTTCCGCTGTCGCACCCGCTTGCCGGGAAAAAACAGATCCGTCTGCGGGAGCTTCGTTCGGAATCTTTCGTTTTGCCGCCCAGAGACACCTCTCTGTACCGGCTGATCGTGGAAGTCTGTCAGGAAGCAGGGTTCAACCCGCACGTCAACTTCACGATCCAGGGAAGCGCGAATCTGACGGAGCTTGTATCCGGGAATGTCGGCATTTCCATTTCGACCGCCAACGATATTCCCGAACGAATTTACTCCGATACAGTAGCGATCGTGCTGCTTGACCCGCCGGTGCCTGTTTACCTCAATCTGTACTATCGCAGCGACCGGGCGCTTTCCAGACCCGCACGCAGCTTTTTCGACTACGCGAAGCTCATTCACAGGGATCACCCGATGGACATCCCTTATTACGGACCGGAGGTAGGAGTTGAAAACCCTTTTTTTAAATGAATTTCTCGTCCTTGCGGATCAGCTGAATTTTTCCAATGCCGCGAAAAAGCTCGGCATCAATCAGTCTGCCCTCTCCCGGCACATCAAGCAGCTGGAGGAGGAGCTTGGCGTGCAGCTTTTCTCTCGCACCACACAGAAGATAGAACTGACGCCCTGCGGCGTCGCGTTTCTTCCGCACGCAATCTCCATTAAGGAGCATGAAAAAGCGTTCGAGCTTGCCGCGGACGCCATCCGCCGGGACACCGCGCACCGCATTTCCCTTGGGGTCTGCGGCTTCCCGGGATACTACGGTATCACCGCGCTCTTTGCCGGGTTTAAAAACCAGTACCCGGAATCCATCATTGACGTGAGCATGGGCTCGACCGAGGAAATGCTCGGCCGTCTGCAGTCCGGCGTCCTGGATATCGCGTTTGTCCACGATACGGGCGGTCTCACCGAGGATTATACCATGATTCCGTACCGGGAGGACTATCTTTCTGTCAGTCTTCCGGCAAAACACCGGCTCGCGAAAGCGAAATCCCTGCGGCTGATCGATCTGAAAGACGAGGTCTTTTTCATCCGCCACAAAAAGGGGTCGACGCCATGGAATTTTGAAATTCAGGCGTTAAAGGACGCCGGATTTACCCCAAAGCTTTCCTCCAGCAAAAACACCTGGGAGGATTCGATCATCAACCGCTCCAATGAGGTTTCCCTCGTAAAACAGGGGCTGGCCGACAAGCTTCGCGGCAATGTCCATGCCGCCGTAGTTGATCTGGATCCGCGCATCCACACAGATCTCTATCTGATCTACCCCGCAAACCGGCGGCTGACAGACATCATCAACTCGTTTGTGAGCTATACTGCGGAGCATCGGCTCCCACTGTGAGGATTTTTTATAATTTTTCCTGCGCAAACATCCACTCGCGGATCGCCTCGATATCATATGCGGTCTTCCATGTGTTTATATGATGTTCGCCGCCGCGGCTGCTCCATCCGTTCGCAACTGTCTCAATCCTGTACGGCGTATAAATGACATTTGCGCCCATCGCGATCAGTTCTTTCGCGATCTCGTCATATTCCTCCTGAGAGGCTCCGGCGTCGATTATTTTTCTCGCCACCAGCGCGCCCTTCGACTCCATCTCACAGGTCATCTGATTCATGATCGGAAACGCTTTCGCGTCGCCCATGGAATTCAGCATCCAGAGGTTCTGTTTTTCCAGTCCCTGTATCTGCCGGTCGTCCCACTGCCCCGCCACGAGATAGGAAGCTGCGAACAGATCCGGATACCGTACATTCAGCACGATTGAGGACATGCAGCCCATCGACTGCCCGGTCGTATAAAGCCGGCTGCGGTCCACCGGATACGTTTCACACACCCAATCCAACAGACGTTTTGCCGTCTCCAGACGGGGATCGACGTTCCAGTCGTCGTCCACGATTGGCGGCCCGTCAAACTGCGGCGCCAGCACAAAGCATTTGCGTTTTGCCTGCTCCTCCGGTTTTGCCCAGACGATCGCGCCCACGCCCTGTGTCAGCGTCAGCTTCGGCTCTTTCCCGCAGGGACCTGCGTCATGGATGAACTGCACCAGCGGGTACGTTTTCCCCGGCTCACAGTCCTTTGGAATGAAAAGATTGTAGGACAGTCCCTCAAATTCTCCCTGTATAAAGTCATCCACGACGAGATTGCGTAACCGGTCATTTTTGTCTGCAGGGGTGCACACCGACGCAGACACATCACTGCCATCACCTGTGACTGGGGACAGCCCGCCCGAAGCAGTTTCCAACACGCTCCCGTCCGCCGCCCTGACCGGCCCGCGCTGGCGGACCGCGACCGCAGCCTCATCCAGTACCGTAGTCGTATGCTGCCAGGGATTTCCCGGGTGAAAGAGTAAAGCAGCCTCATCGTCCGGCGAGAGAAACAGCGTGACCGTGTTGTCGGATACTTCAATGCCGGTAATTGTCCGGTTCTCCACCTCAAAGGCATCCGCCGCCGTGTCCGCGGCAAGCGGCCGGTCATATTCCAGAACCGCCTGCGTACATTTCTGCCCGTCCGGCCCCACCTCTGTCACTGCCGTAATATGTAAAATGTGTTTGTTGTTCATGATTGTCTCCGTCAAACTTTACATTATATGATTCAAGCGACAAAAGGAACATGATACCACGGTCCCCAAGGTCATGAATAGGAACGCAAGCGTTCCATTCCTGACCTTTTGTCCCTTGTATCATTATGTCACCAGATTTCATGCGCCTCCCCGGCGGGAAGCACAGTGTGATTTTCCTCCTCCCGGTACGGCATCCCTCTCTCAATCAGATACACGGCAAGCACCGCGGCCGCACAGAGCAGCACACCGCCCGCCAGCTTCAGCTCCTGCAAGGGAGATGTCACGCCAGGAAAGATATTGACGACGATCATCAGTGCCGTCGCCGCGAGGCAGACAGCGGCGATGAGCGACGCTTTTTTCAGATTGTCCGAGGAGCTTTGATGGTCATACAGGGTCATCCGCTTTCTCATAAACACGTAGTTGATGGCAGCAGCGGCCAGCAGGACCAGGGCAACGACCGATATCAGCTCCGGAGCTGCCACCAGCAGGGAACTGGTCGCGTCAAACCCGTCCATACACATCAAAGAGACATACCCGATAATGGCAGCCGCGACCAGCAGCACATACAGCAGGCGGTACCAGACATACATGGCCGGGTTGACATCCTGCAAAAGCCACGGCTCCGTGTAGAACCGCTCGATCTTAATACCGCCGTTTGGCTTTTCTGTGCGGATCTCCGTATAGCCCCGAAAATATCTGTGGAAATACCTGCTGCGGTGAATATCGTCGTCCGTACTCTTTCCCATCTTCTGGTCCAGCTTCCAGTTCGAATTCACGCCGTAGATATCGTTTCCGACCTTTTCCGGGCCTTTCTTTTCCTTTTTGTTCCCAGATTTATTGAACACTGCTCTCACATCCTCTTAAATCCGATGATATTGTAACTGTGATGATATTATAAATGTTCCGTACTTTCACAGCTACATGGCTTCTGAATTACTGAAATATCCTGTCAGTCATTGATTTCTTTCACTCTGCAGCAGGACACGAAGTGCCTCGGCTCGATCTCCTCCAGCACCTGCGGCTCGCGGCATTTGTCGCACGCGTACGGGCAGCGCGCCGCAAAGCGGCAGCCCGGCTCCGGGTTGATGGCAGAGGTGATCTCGCCTTTCAGCTGCACACGCTGCATCGGATGATCCAGATCCGTCGACGGGATGGCCGACAGCAGGGCTTTTGTATACGGATGCAGCGGGCGGCGGAACAGCTCACGGGACGGACTGGTCTCGACCAGCTGTCCTAAATACATGACGCAGATATCATCCGAAATGTGGCGGACGACTGAGAGGTCATGCGTCACGAACATGTACGTCAGCTGCATCTGTTCCTGCAGATCCATCAGCAGGTTCAGGACCTGCGCCTGGATGGAAACATCCAGCGCCGACACCGGCTCGTCGCACATGATAAACTGCGGATTCAGTGCCAGGGCGCGGGCGATGCCGACTCTCTGACGGCGGCCGCCGTCCATTTCATGCGGATACGCGAGACGGAGACGTTCTTCGATACCGACCAGATCCATCAGCTCTTCCGTGCGCTGCTGCACCTGCGCCCTCGTGTAGCGGTGCGATTCCTGCAGCGGCTCCTTGATCGTCGCCTCCACGCTGGAGCGCGGATTCAGAGACGAATACGGATCCTGGAAAACGATGCTGACCTTCTCACGCAGCTCGCGGAGCTTTTTGCCCTTCGCGTAGGTGATGTCCTCACCGTCCAGACGGACGACGCCGTCGGTCGCGTCCAGCAGGCGGATGATGGTGCGTCCCAGCGTGCTCTTGCCGCAGCCGGACTCGCCCACGACGCCCATCGTGTGTCCCTTTTCAATCGATAATGTAATATCGTCAACGGCGTGGTTCGTACCGGCGCCTACGCTGAAATATTTTTTTAAATGTTCTACCTCAAGTAATGCCATACTCACACGCCTCCTCTCTCATTCTTCGTCTTTGCCTTTTGGCTATTTTCCGGCTTCTGAGCGCTCTGTGCATTCTGCCCTGCTGTGAACTTGCAGCAGCGGACAAAATGCCCCGGTTCGATTTCAACCATTGCCGGATCTTTCCCGCATTCGCCCTTGCATTCAGGACATCTCGGACCAAACTTGCAGCCCTCCGGCAGATTGGTCGGATCAGGCGGCAGCCCGTGGATCGGGGAAAGCCGCTTCGAATCGTCGTCCAGCTTCGGCAGCGAGCCGAAAAGACCGAGCGTGTACGGATGCTGCGGATTGCGGAAAATGTGCTCCCGCGTACCGTACTCCACGATCTCGCCCGCGTAGATGACCGCGACGTCGTCGCAGGTCTCCGCCACAACGCCAAGGTCGTGTGTGATCAGGATCATGGAGGTGTTAAACTTCTCGCGGAGCTCGCGCATCATGTCGAGCACCTGTGCCTGGATCGTCACGTCCAGCGCCGTCGTCGGCTCGTCCGCAAGGATCAGCTCCGGATTGCAGGCCAGCGCCATCGCGATCACGACACGCTGCTTCATACCGCCGGAGAACTGGTGCGGGTAGTCCATGTAGCGGACGCTCGCGATACCTACCAGCTCCAGCATCTCAATCGTGCGCTCCTGCGCCTGCTGTTTCGTATAATCATTGTGCTGCAGGACCACCTCGCTGATCTGGTCGCCGACCGTCATTGTCGGGTTCAGTGCAGTCATCGGGTCCTGGAAGATCATGGCGATCCTGTTACCGCGGACCTTCATCATTTCCTTTTCCGGAAGCTTTAAAAGATCCTGTCCGTCAAGGAAGATCTCACCCTGCTTAATTTTTGCGGGCGGTGTCGGCAGGATGCGCAGAATCGACTTTGCGATCGTCGTCTTGCCCGCCCCCGTCTCACCCACGAGACCAAGAGTCTTGCCCTTTTGTACGGTAAGGTTCACGCCGTTTACTGCCTGGACAATCTGTCCGCCGGAGGAATACTCTACGACAAGATCGTTGATTTTCAAAAACTCTTCACTCATCTTTTTCTCCTCCTTATCAGTCTTTCAGGCGCGGATCCATCGCATCGCGCAGGCCGTCGCCTAACAGGTTGATCGCCAGCACCGTGAGCAGGATGACAAATCCCGGCCACAGCATCTCATGCGGATATTTTGTCAGATACTCTCTCGCGGAAGAGCACATCGCGCCCCACTCAGCGGTCGGCGGCTGAATTCCCAATCCTATGTAGGAAAGTCCTGCCGCGGACATCATCGTGCCGCCGATCTGACCGGTCGTACCAACGATCGTCGGGGCAATGATGTTCGGCATCATGTGTTTGAACATTATCTTCATTTTGGAGCAGTTCATCGCTTTCGCCGCTTCCAGATATTCCATCTCACGCTCTCTCAAAGCCATCGCACGGGTGCCTCGCACCGAGCCCGGCAGGCCGGAAACCGACAGTGCAAGCACGGTATATCCAAAACCGGAACCCAGCGCCGAGGAGATCACGATTGCCAGCAGGGTGCCCGGAATCGCCATCCATACGTCGCAGATACGCATCGCGATGTTGTCGACCTGGCCGCCGTAATAGCCGACGATACAGCCGAAAAACACACCGAATACCATGCCGACGACGGCCACGGTAAAGCCGAGCATCAAAGACATTCTGCCGCCATAGAGAATACGGCTGAAAATATCACGCCCGAGGTTGTCACAGCCCATGATATGCGCCAGGCTGGAGCCCGCGTTCAGGGAAGTGTAATCCATATAGTTCGGATCATACGGCGCGATCAGCGGCGCAAACACACAGGCCAGAACAATGATCACGAGAACGATCAGGCCGAGCATGGCCGTTTTGCTTTTTACCAGCCGCCGCGTGATCTGGCGCAGCTGGGTGTCTTTTTTCCGTTTCGGCACGGAAGAGGCCTTTGTAACAGTTGCTGCATTCGCCATTATTTCTTCCCGCCTTTCTTACTGCCGCCCTTTTTCGCGGCATAGTTTACATACTGCGCTTTGATACGCGGATCAAGGTATGCATAGACCAGATCGACCAGCAGTGTGATCACTGCTGAGAACAGTGCCAGGATCATGACAGAGCCGCGGACTACAGGATAGTCTCTGGAGTTCACGCCGGTCAGCAGGTACTGCCCGATACCTGGGAAAGAGAACACCGTCTCGATCACGACCGTGCCGCCGACTACCATGGAGAGCTGCATGCCCAGAGAATTTACCACGGGGATCAGCGCGTTCGGCAGCATATGCTTGTAAATAACGGTGCGCTCCGGAAGTCCTTTCGCGCGCGCTGTCGTAACGAAATCCGCACGAATGGTCTCAAGCGCCGCTGACCTTGTCTGCCTTGCATTCATGGCCATACCGGATAAGGAGTTTGCCAGCACCGGCATGATCCAGTACATCCAGGTCGGATAAGAGCCGCTGATACCAAACGGCGGCAGCCAGCCCAGCTGTACCGAGAACAGGACCACCATCAGAAGTCCGAGGAAAAACTGCGGCACAGAGATAAACACCATCGCCAGGACCAGGACGCCCTGATCCCAGATCGTATTCCTGTGAATTGCCGCGTTTACGCCGAGCGGGATGCCGATGATGATGTTCAGTGCCATCGAGATCAGTCCCAGCCCCAGCGTACGGGGAAGACGGGTCGCGAATTCCTGAATGACCGGAATTCCGTATACATAGGATTCGCCAAAGTCCAGACGACAGGCATTGATCAGGAACTCACCCAGCTGTACCATGTACGGCCGGTCCAGTCCCAGCTGTTCCCGCACTCTCGCGATATCCTCATTCGTGGCGCCCGACCCCAGGATGATCTGCGCCGGATCGCCCGGTACAAACCACATGATCGTAAAGATGATGACACCCACACAGGCCATGATCACGATCAGCCAGAGAAGTCTTTTTACTATATATCTCCACATAGTTACGCCTTTCTCATTTTTCAGTATTTGTCAGGCAGGCCCGCAGACCTGCCCGCTTCCGATAAATCTCAGAAGGTCTGTGTCCGGCAGCAAAACCCGAAGGATGTTTCTGTCGGATAATGGAAACGCCCCCTCGCTTTGCGTCGGCGGCAGATTGCGTCAGCGATGCAGAAAACGCTTCGCGTTTCGCTGACGCTAATGAGCGCCGCCCCGCAACAGCCGGAGCGGCGCCCTGAGTAAAATCTTATTATTACTTTCGTAAAAAAAATCCGGATCATTTGATGTTCAGAACACTTTGCGTATATGTACGTACCTGTTTCCAGGCATAAGCGAACCTTCATTCATTACTCATTACTCCACCGAACCGTCGAAGCAGCATGCGCCCGGCAGAAGATTCAGGCGGTCAGACAGGCATACATAGGTGCAGTCTTCCGGAACGATATCATAATTGTTTCCTGCATAGAGGCCCATAGCATATCCGTTGTCTACGCACATCTGCCACCATGCCAGCATGTTCTCAGAGGTATGGCCTTCCGCCGTGTTGCAAAGCTCCAGGAGCTCCTGCCACTCATCATTTACAGTAAAGTAGCCGTTCGCTGTACCGCTGCCGCCGTTGCTGTTGTAATCAAAGCCATGGCTCCATACCTGTACGTTGTAGTCGCCGGCCATCATACCGAACATCATATTCCATGCAGTCGGATCCGCCAGTGTAGTAGTCTGTGTCGCCTGGTCTACGCCCTTTACAGTTGCGTTGATGCCAGCCGCCGCCAGCTGTGCCGCGATGATCGTAGCTACGTCATTGTAATCACTCTGGGTGAGGATCGTCAGAGTTTCTCCGTTGTAAGAAGAAGCTGCCAGATACTCCGCTGCCGCTTCCAGATCCGCGCCGTCGTTCGTGTTGTAGTTGTCAAGGCTCGCCCAGTCTACATAATCATAATCCGAATAATAATCTGTCGCGTAGGAATACAGTCTTGTGTAGGTTCCGCCAAGAGCCGTGATCAGACCGTCCTGATCGATCGCGTTCAGGATCGCAAGTCTCAGGTTCACATCGCTTGTGACAGACTCATCACTGCAGTTCAGGCAAAGTCCGTAAACGAACTTCTGCACATAGCTGTATACGCTGTACTGATCGCCGTAGCTTCCGTCATCCGTGAAAGTCTCAACGTTCTCAAGCGGCATATCATAAACCATATCCAGAGTGCCGGACTGAAGACCTGTCTCACGGGAGTTGCCCTCGTCTACGAACTGATAGGTGATAGTCTGTACATTTGCCTGAGACTCCTGACGGCGCAGGGACTCATCTGTCTGCCAGTAATCCTCGTTCTTCTCAATTACGAGAGAGGAACCGGAAGTATAGGATACAAACTTATACGGGCCGGTGCCGCACATGGAGCTGGTCAGGTTCGCCGTGCAGTTCTCGGAAACGATAAAGCAGCGGGACAGGAAGTTCTCCAGAGCGCCCAGAGAATTCAGTTCTTCTGAAAACGTAAACAGAACCGTCGTGTCATCTTCCGCTTCTACGGAAACCAGCGTCTGCCAGTTCGACGTCGTCGCGTTCTCATACTGATACATATAGCTGTAAGCTACGTCAGATGCCGTGATGTGGTTGCCCTCATGATCATAAATATAATCATAAATATAAACCCGGTACTCGCTGCTGCCTTCCTCGTGGTCATATCCGCCGAACTCGCCGCGGCTCGCGTCCGCCAGCAGTGCGTAGAACTCGCCGTCCGCGGAGGTCTCAAACAGCATCTCATACACTTCGTAGTTGCCCGGTACGTTGTTGTCCGTGCCCCACGGCTCAATCGATGTTGCCGTATTCCAGCCTACCGTCAGGGAGGAGCGTGTTACGGTATTGTCGATATTGGCGGTGTCATGCAGGGAATCGTCGCTTGCGAACGCAACTGTTCCAAGGCTCATTGCCAGAACCGCTGACATACATACTGCTAAAAATTTCTTTCTCATGATATTTGTATTTCCCCTTTCTGAATGTCCCGCAGCAATCCAAACTTCATAAGCCTGTGCCTGACTGCTTTGGAATGCCGCGCTTCGTTGAATGGTGATCTTCCGTCTTTCCGGACAGACCGGTCAAGACTTTGTCCGGAAAGCACGGAACAGGAACCGTCGGACGTCTCCTTTGGAACCTTTGCTTTTGATGCTCACATTTTACCTACCGGACTGTGCATTTTCAACACGGAAAAACTGGAAGTTTTATTCGATTTTTGCAATAATCACCACTTGTCGATGCCGTATATGCGCATTTTCCGTGGTTTTGCACTACTCCCAAAGCCACTAACTTCCTTTCGCGGCCGAGTGATCGAGTAGGAGGCGGCTTTTATGTCATAAAGCATCAGACATACGGTGATCACTTTCCAATGATGAAATCTCATTTTCATAACCCGTTTTTTACCAGCCGGTGCACTGCTTCCGGCCCTTTCGTTTTCCTTTCTCATATGAAATACCCCCCTAAGCCGATTTTTTCGGCTCAGGAAGGAGCCTCTTCTAAAATGAAGCAGGAGGAACTGCGCAGAGCCTGTCTTTCTATGTCGTCTGAGCTGACCGGCGGCGGCGGGGCAACTCACCTGTCAGATCCGAAATCCCGTCTTGTGGTACACAATGTATACTTTTATTACCGCTTCGTCGCGAAACCGTCAAAATATCCGGTCTTTTTCAAGTGCAAAGCTCATAGAATGGAGGAAAGACTGTTCTTCCGGGCAGGGGGCTTCCTATGCAAACCGAGCTGGACCGGATTGCCAACCAGAATCATCTGCAGCTGATCAAAGCGCTCATACCCCATCTGCCCGCGTCAAACCGGAAGCGGTTTTCTGTTCTCATCAAGATCATGGAGCTTCAGAATGTACTGCGCTTCTATAGCAGACCGCACGCGGGCGGCTGCGCCGACAATGGTTTCGCCGATGGCACATCCTGCGGGATGTCCCGGGATGGTTCCTGTGTGGAAGCGCAGGAATGCACATCTGAGCCTCCGGATCTTCTCGATGTCCTCTCCGATGTGCGCTGCTATTGTGAGGGCGAGGAGCAGCAGATGATCGACCAGGCGCTGCAGATGATGAGCATGGTGGAATTGTTTTCCGTGATGGCGCAGGATGCGGGCGGCGCCGGAAGCGAGGATTGTGCTCCCTGCAGTTCGCAGCCCGGATCTGAGGATTGCGAATCTGGTGCGCCGCAGCCTGAATCTGAGGATTGTGCTGAGGATCGCGTCCCCGATGGTCCGCCTCCGGAGGACGGAAACTGCTGTATATAGAAAGGAGAATTCCCATGAGTGACAACAACTGGATGAATAACCCTGCGCTTGGCAGCATTGATCCCGCCAAACTGCAGATGCTCAGCTCTCTTGCCGGGCAGGCACAGAAAAAAGATAAAAGTGAGGTGCTGCCGTTCCTGATGGCACTCTCCGGCGGCGATGCCGGAGCAAATCCCGGAGACACTGCGGGCTGCAGGGCTGCGGACGAAGACGTACCGAACAGTGCTGCTGCCAACGGTGCTTCTTCCGGTTCGCTCTCGTTCAGTTCCGATGAGACAGAGGCCATCATCGACGCGCTGAAAGCCGGAAAATCCCCGCAGGAGATCAAAAAAATGGATAAGATTCTTTCTGTCATGAAGAAGATTAAGAAGGAAAATCCATGAGCAGGTGATGGGATTCCGGTAATTATTTTTTTAGAAAAATCATTTTGAAGTGATTTTTTCTTAGGAAAAAGTCATTTTGAAATGATTTTTTCTTGATTTTTCTCGAATTGAGGCTTATACTTTAAGCAATATCCATACTCTGCAAAATAAGGCTGCTTCAGGAGGAAATGACATGGAGCGAATCATCACAAAAGAACTGCTTCAATGGAAGGAAATGCAGTCCGGCCGTCTCCCGCTCGTTCTCTATGGTGCGAGGCAGGTCGGCAAGACATACACGCTCACGCATTTTGGCCGGGATTATTATAAAAATACCATCTATGTGAATTTTGAACGAATGCCGGTCATTGCTGAATTTTTTGATGGATCTCTGCAGCCGGAACGCATTCTGGGATTTCTGCAGGAATATTTTTCCGAAAAGATCACGCCAGGAGACACTCTGGTTATTTTCGATGAGATCCAGGCCTGTGAGCGGGCGCTCACATCTCTGAAATATTTTGCGGAAGAAGCGCCCGAATACCATATTGCGGCAGCCGGCAGCCTCCTCGGTGTGGCAATACACAGGGAGAAGTATTCCTTCCCTGTCGGAAAAGTGATCATGAAGACGATGTATCCGCTCCGCTTTGATGAATTTCTTTCCGCTCTCGGCTATGGCCATCTGGTCACGCTGATCCGGGAAAAATATGATGCTCTGTCCGGGAACTGTGCCATAACAGATGGCGATTCCTGTGATGACGCGGACAGTGGTTCAGAGGCCCTGCAGAAATCAGGATTTGAGATGCCCCTGCAGACCCACAATGAGATCATGCTGTGGCTGCGGCGGTATCTTTTCATCGGCGGGATGCCCGCCGTGGTCTGTAAATATATGGATGAGCAGTCGCTGGTCAACATTCCTGAGCTTCAGTCCATGATTCTCAGCGCCTATACCGCGGATATGGCAAAGTATTCTACTGCGGGCGAATGCACAAAGATCCAGAGCGCATTCCGCACTCTGCCGGCGCAGCTGGCAAAGGATAATAAAAAATTCCAGTACAAACTCATTCGGAAAGGTGCGACAGCGGGATTGTTCGGCGAATCGATCTCCTGGCTGGTCATGTCCGGAGTCGCATTGGAGTGTGACCGGGTGACAAGAGGCGAAGTCCCTTTGGCTGTCACGCAGGATCTTTCTTCTTTTAAGCTGTATATGTCGGATGTCGGCCTGCTTTGCGCAGCCTCCGGCATCATGCCGGAAAATATCGTCCGCGGGGATCTGTCCGACATTTCGAAGGGTGCTCTGGCTGAAAATTATGTTGCCCAGACGCTCCGCTGCAGCGGACACCGCCTGTTCTACTGGACATCGGATTCTCCCGAAGCGGAGGTCGATTTTCTTCTGCAAAAGGATGGCAGCGTGATCCCGCTGGAAGTCAAATACGATACAAATGTGCACGCGAAAAGTCTGAAACACTTTATACGGATGAATCATCCGAAAAAAGCCGTACGGATTTCCGCCAGAAATTTCGGTGTGGATGAACAGGGGCTGTACTCCATTCCCCTGTATGCCGCTTTTTGTTTATGATTCAGTTCGCTGACCCGCTGCCGACTGTTGATGGTTCCGCTTACTGTTCTGCTCCCTGACGCCCCATATGATACAGAAGGAAAAATTGCCATGAAGATACCCTTTTTTTCTAAAAAATCCGTTCTGCGCTCCTCTGACACGCACAGACAGTTGCTGCCCCTGCTGTTGGGTCTGCTGCTTATCTTATGGTTTTCAGTTCCCGGCTTTTCCATGTCCGGCTTTTTCGTACCCGGCGTTACACTGAGAGCAGACGCGGCGGAGGCTTCTGAAAGCTCCGCAGTCACTTCTGACAGTGCGAAGGAGCCTTCCTCGAACACGGAAAGCACCTCTGTGACAGCGGTTTCCTCCATCGAAACCTCTGTAAAGACGCTCGCAGTCGGCAAGACCTGGACCATCAGCGGCAGCGGCTACGCAAAGGTGACTTCCTCTAAGACCTCCGTGGCGAAGGTCTCGAAGAAAGCAAAAAACAAATACAAAATCACCGCCCGAAAGAAAGGGCAGACCATTCTGAAATTTTATAACAGCGATGGAGAGCTCGTCAAAAAGGTGTATCTGCTTGTGACAAATTCCGGCTCATTCAAGTACAGCACGGCCTCGGTTTCCCTGATGGCGGGCAAGTCAAAGACGGTAAAGGCAACTGTCCAGAGCGGCTGTACCGTGACGTACTCCAGCTCAGATACGAGTGTCGCCACCGTCAGCGCCAACGGCAGGATCAAAGCCATCTCGTCCGGGAAAGCAACGATTACCGCAAAGGTTTTCTATAAGGGAAAGCGGATTAAGACATGGAAGAAAAAGGTCACTGTGACGACTGACCTCTCCTCCAGCACGTTGAAGACGCTGCTCCTCACCGCACTGGAGCCGGTCGGCAGCACCATGTACGTCTGGGGCGGCGGCTGGAACAAAGCAGACACCGGCGCCGGGACTGAGGCGAAATCCATCGGCGTCAGTGCGAAGTGGAAGACCTTTTTTGAAAAGCAGACCAGCAGCTACAATTACAATACGACGCGCTACCAGATCCACAATGGTCTGGACTGCTCCGGCTACATCGGCTGGTGCATTTACAACATTCTGAACACGACGGACGGCAATGCCGGATACGTGATGAGTGCCTCAAAAATGGCAAAGAATTTTGCCTCGCGCGGCTGGGGCACGTATCGTTCGTCTTCTTCGGTGAAAAATTACCGTGCGGGCGATATCATGAGTTCCTCCGGACATGTCTGGATGGTGGTCGGCCAGTGCAGCGACGGCAGCGTCGTTCTGCTCCATTCCAGCCCACCCGGCGTCCGCATCTGCGGTACGCCTTCTTCCTCCGGCAAGACCTCCAGCCAGGCCGTGAAGCTTGCGGCCTCCTATATGAAGACGTATTTCCCGGAATGGTATAAAAAATATCCCGGCTGTTCCGTGAGCAGCTCCTACTTAAGCGGCTACTCACAGATGCGCTGGAATATCTCCGGTAAATCCATTATGACCGACCCCGACGGGTATCGGAATATGAGTGCGGACGAGATATTGAAAGATCTGTTCGCCTCAAGATGACACACTTTTATCTAAAGTAAACGGCAATCCTGTCCAGGCACCATTCTTCAAACAGGATTGCCATTTAATATATATATCAAACTATATTTTTCGAATCCTTACAATTCGTTGCAGATGCGTACGATCGCGTCCGCGAAGATCTTTGCGCTCATCAGGAGTCTGTCGATCACCATGAATTCGTCGTCACCGTGCATGTGATTGTCGACATCCGGCGTCATACAGCCGAACGCGACGCCGCGCTCCAGCCCATGGACATAGGTGCCGCCTCCGGTGGAGATGGGCTCCCCTTTGATCCCGGTATAATGCTCATAGCTGTCGAGCAGGATCCTGACAAAATCGGAATCTCCCGGCACGCAGTGCGGCTTCGTCATCGGTCGGTCGCTCAGCTGAATGCCATGCTGTGCCAGAGCTTCCATGATCGGCTTTTTCGTGTTCTCTTCGGTGCAGCCAATCGGCAGACGCGCGTCAAACGTCCCGGACAGCCGTTCCGGCGTATAGTCCAGAATGCTGAAACACAGCGTGACCGCACCGGACTGCGCTTCCTCCCGGTAAACGCCGAGCGCCCTGCCGCAGGAATCCTCATACGGAAACAGGCGGTCAAGAGCAAGGAGTGCGTCGACCCCCGCCGTTCTTTCCAGAGCCGCGTTTTGTTCCGCAAGCTTCGCCGTCAGCCGCAGGGTCGCGGTCAGCGCATTTTTGCCTTCCTGCGGAGTCGAAGCATGCGCGGCCTGACCGCGCGCGTCGATACGCAGCTGCGCATCATCACAAAGCCTCGTAATCTCAAATGTAACCCCGGTCTCTTTCGTCACAGTGTCCGCAGCGGTCCGCACTGCCTCCTCCGGCAGGCTCTCCAGGATCAGCGTCGCCCGCCCCGGCACCACGTTCGCCTTATCGCCGCTCTTCAGGCTGAGGATTTGCGGCTGCAGTGCTTTTGCTTTATCGTCACCGTCATTCCTCTGCAGCTCACCCGCAGAATTCCCATATTCCGGACTTTCATGCTCCGGCGCGTCTACAGGTTTATCTTTCTTTGCAGCATCCGCAAATTTCGCCTGGAATTTGCCCTCCATACGGCCTTTTTCGATATTGATCACCGGAAAATCCGCATCCGGCGTAAACGTATACGGAGCCTCCTGCTCAATCCCATAATAATACGCCAGATCGCTGGAGCCGCACTCCTCATCAGAGCCAAGCACGAGGCGCACGCCTTTTTTCATCGGAATCCCCAGCTCGCGGATCGCGCGCAGGGCGTACAGAGCCGCAATGGCCGGACCCTTGTCGTCTGCCGTGCCGCGTCCGTAGATTCGTCCGTCCACGATCTTCGGCTCAAACGGCTGCGTCACCGTCCAGTCTTCTGTCACCGGCACCACGTCCAGATGCGCCAGAATGTCGAGGCCTTTCTGTGCTGTGCCTGATGCGCCAGACACATGCGCACCTGAATTCTCCGCGGCATCCGCCAAAGATGTATCGATGCCCGGGCCGCTCGCTTCCAGATCTCCGGTCACCACGTAATTCTCATAGTTTCTCACCGTCAGGCCGTACCGCTCCATCAGCTCCTGCGCGGCCGCTACCGCAGCCGCTGGGCCTGCTCCGAAGGGCTTTCCTTCCTCAGCCGGGCCTTTCTGACTGTTGATCCGCACCAGCTTTTTCAGGTCTTCGAGCATTTCCTCTTTTTTGCTGTTGATCCAGGAATCAATTATTTCATTATATTTATGCATACGGCTGTGAACTCCTTTCCCTCCCGTTACGATTGTCCCAATGTTCCCATTGTTCCCGTTCTGATTCGTTCTGATTCGTTCGGCTTCTCTTCTTCCCGGCAATCATAAGACTGTAATCTGCCCTTTCTGACCGCTGTCTGCCTGCCTATTCCAGAAACGCCTCAATTTCCTCCTTCGTCGGCAGAGCCGGGATGCCGCCCATCTTCTGCACGCAAAGGCCGCCGCTCGCGTTTGCATAAACGAGTGCCTCGCGGATCAGCTCTTCGTTCAGATCAGAGACTTTCTCAACGCCGTTCATCAGCAGCTTTGACAGGAAGCCGCCCCAGGATGCATCCCCGGCTCCGGTCGCGTCGACCGCCTTTACCACATGTCCGGCCTCGGTGCCTTCTGCGACGCCCTCGCTTCCGGCATAGAAGTACTTCGCGCCTTTCGAGCCCAGTGTCTCGATCACGACGGAGATGCCCTGCTCCTTCATCAGCACCGGGATGTTTGCCTCGCCGCCGACAAAGTCCAGCTCCTCATCGGAGACCTTTAAAAAATCCACATACGGAAGCACGCGATCCACAACTTCCTTTGCGTCCGCAAAGCTCCAGATCATCGGGCGGTAATTGACGTCGTAGCTGATCAGCTTTCCGTTCTTTTTCGCCATCTCCATCGCCGCGAAATGCGCGTCCCGGCTCGGGTTCGCCGACATGCCGAAGGAGCCGCAGTGCAGCATCTTCGCATTTTTGATCACTTCTTCATCAATATCCGCGGCATCCAAAAGAATGTCCGCCCCCGGCTTGCGTACAAAGGTAAACGAGCGCTCGCCGCCTTCATACAATGTCACAAATGCCAGCGTGGTCACCGCCTCATCGGTCAGCTCCGGCAGCAGAACTTCCACCTGATTTTCTTCCAGTGTGTTTTTCAGCAGTTTCCCGAAATCGTCATTTCCCAGGCGTCCCAGAAATCCGGTCTTCAGGCCGTTCCGCGCGATCGCGATGCAGCAGTTGGCCGGCGCGCCGCCCGGATTGCAGGTGTAGCTGCGCTCCTCTTTTCCCGGTGTGAAATCAATCAGCATTTCCCCCATACAGATAATATCCATTTTGTTTCCTCCTTGTTCTTTTTACACTTTTTTACAGATATATTTTCGTAACCGTTCACAGTTACAATTGTTCATCCATATTCTTTTATCTCCAGTCAATATACTAAAATACCGCTGTTACCGCAGTTCCTTCTTCCCGTTATTCTTCACATGCTCCAGATTGATCTGGCGGCGGTTCTTCACTTCCTCGCTCATCGGCTGGATCTCACCGGCCTTCTTCAGCGACATCTTCGTCAGCATCGGGCCGACCAGCTCATAAATCAGGATCGCAAACAGCGTGATGTTGCGGATCAGGTCTCCCTGCTCTCCCAGCTGCTGTGCGGTCACGCACATGCCGAGCGCCACGCCTGCCTGCGGAAGAAGTGTGATGCCGAGATATTTGCTGATGGTATCGTTGCAGCCCACCGCTTTTGACGAGAGATACGTGCCAATGTATTTGCCTGCGGAACGTGTCAGGATATAGATCAGGCCAATCAGCACGATCAGGCCGTTCCGGAACACGCCGAGCTCCAGCTCCGCACCGGAGATAACGAAAAACGCGGCGAACAGCGGGCTCGTCCAGCTGTCCGTCTTGCTCATGATCTCACTGGACAGCGGACAGAGGTTGCAGAACATGGTGCCCAGCATCATGCACACCAGAAGCGATGAAAAACCGATCGTCACCGAACCGATCTCAAACTCCAGCATCGAGAGCGCCGTGGTCAGAAACACGAACGCGATCGACATGTTCAGACGGTTCGTATTGGAGTTGAACAGCTTTTCCAGCTGTGTCAGCAGCCAGCCCATCAGCGCACCGAGCGCCAGTGAAAGCACGATTTCCAGCAGCGGATTGACGATGATAGAGATCAGATCAAAGGATCCGCTCACGATCGCCTTTGCGACTCCGAAGCTTACAGCAAACACCACCAGGCCTACCGCGTCATCCAGTGCCACGATCGGCAGCAGCAGATCCACCAGAGGTCCTTTTGCCTTATACTGGCGTACGACCATCAGCGTCGCAGCCGGAGCGGTCGCCGTCGCGATCGCGCCCAGTGTGATGGCCTGTGCCACGGTCAGCTTCCCTTTGGTCGCCACACTGACCGCCAGCAGAGCCGCATCGACGAACAATGTCGCCGTCAGCGCCTGCACCACGCCGATCACAGCCGCCTGACGGCCCGTTTTTTTGAGCTGGGACAGACGGAACTCATTACCGATCGCAAAGGCGATGAATCCCAGCGCCACATCCGATACAAGGCTTAAATCCTCCACGCTTTCCATCGTGGTAAAGCCAAGTCCGGTAATATCCACACGCCCAAGACAGTACGGCCCGATGAGGACGCCCGCCACCAGATATGCCGTCACCGACGGCAGCTTCAGCGGCTTTAAAACGCGGGTCATCAGAAGACCCGCGAGAATCGCAACTGACATAGACAGTAATATGTAAACCATATTGATAGCTCCTCCCCTTATAAATCGCTGGTCATGAGATCCCCAGCTCGTACCGGTTCCCGTCCTCGTACAGAAGAGAACTCGGTACGTAAAGGACAAATCCTTCTTTTCCGTCGCCAGGCGACACCGGGAACGCCTCGTATACAATGTAATCGTTTAAGCGGATATAGATCTGCGAGTCCGTCTCGTAGCTTCCCTCTTCGAGCGTACCGGAGATCTTTGTGTAGGCAGTCCCGTCATTCTCCTCAGTCAGATCCGTGATCTCCTCCGTGTACTCCAGATCATCCGCGGAGCCGTCCAGAATCAGCAGTCCCGGCATGACCGGCGCATTCTGGCAAAGCTCATCGATAAAGCGCTCCGCCTTCTCCACGATCACGGTCGTCGCACTGTTGGTCGCCATATCCGTGGCGAGCTGATACGGAATTCCTCTGGAAAAATAGGCATTTCCATAGCTCTCTGCCATAAACGGAAGCAGCGCGTTGCAGAAGGAATCACGGTACATCACGAGGCTTCCCTCTGAATCGCTCTCTGTATAAATTTTCGCGTCGTAATTGCTCTCTACCTCAGTCAGATAAGTAAACTCCGGCTCCGGATCGTAGTAGATCTCGTCCTCCGGTGTCTCCGCGGACGGATAGAGCATCTCATCCAGGTCTCCGATAAAATCCGTCCGGACCTCATATTCCGCGTCCTCATAGGATACATGCTCCTGTCCCAGCGCCGTCAGGATCGTGTCCGAAGCAAGCGCCGCTCCCTTATTGTTCCAGTGAGAGTCTCTGGCATGGTAAAGCACCTCGTCCTGTTCAGAAAGTACGGTATACAGATCCACATAGTTGACGCCCTCGCTTTCCAGCCAGGGGATCAGGTTCTGCAGATTGCTCTCCTCTGACCGGTACCCGCTGTAATAATAGGGCAGACTCTCCGGATAGAGCGTCATCTTGTTCGGCGCGATCGTAAAGGCAAAACTCGCGCCGTTCTCTTCCACATAGGTCTGAATCATCGCCAGCGTATGCGCCGCGTCAAAAAGCTGGCGCTCTGTCAGCAGGTTCGTCCCCTGATAATCCGGAAGGGCGTCTTTGTAATACAGCCATCCGTTCGTGCCGACGATCACACTGTCCTCCTGTGCGGATGTGGCAAATACTTTTCCTGTGATCAGGCCGTACGCGGTGACCAGCTCGCTCCGGAACGCAAAATGATCCTCATACCAGTCCCCAAGTTCGTCCAGGAAATTCACATTCAGGCCGTCCTCCGTCGTAAGAGACGGAAACGCCGCCAGCTCCCGGTTCTCCGAGGAGGTCTCCCTGCTGCCGCCGACCGCAAATCCCAGAAGCGGCACCGCGCAGAGAAACACGCACAGGGCGATGAACCCGATTTTCAATTTGTTCTTCATGGGTATCTCCTCCCTTTCTTAAAACCGGAAGTAAATAAATGCGTTGTAGGTTCCGCCCGCCAGACACAGCATGCTTAAGATCAGCAGTACCGGAGTCAGCACCCAGGAAAGTGTCTGCGCCGCTTTGTATTTTTCCAGACGCCGGACGACAGGCATCGAGCCGATCACCCCGGCCGCCATCGCCGCCAGATTCAGCGGGGTCAGCTGCGCCATCACCAGCTGCATGGACGCGTTGTCAAAGGTAAAGCCGGTAAACATCGTCTTCACCCAGGTCAGCCCCTGGATAAGCGTATCCGCACGGAAAAATACAAATCCGATCATCACGGCCAGAAGTACGTAAATGTGGCTGAGCACCGCCAGAAGCGGATTTTTCGCTGTATTCGCAGCCGCGGACTTCCCTGTTGTGCCTGCCGGCACTGTTTTCTGTGCAGCTTTCTTCGTCTTACCTGTCACTTTCCCCCACAGCGCCGGGATCCATTCTTCGATCAGCAGGAAGAATCCGTGATACAGACCCCAGAACAGAAACGTCAGATTCGCGCCGTGCCAGATGCCGGTGCAGGCGAATACGATCACCTTATTGATGCCCGTGCGGACTTTTCCTTTGCGGTTGCCGCCGAGCGGGATATACAGATATTCCCGGAACCAGGTAGACAGTGAGATATGCCATCTGCGCCAGAAATCCTTCATGGAAGAAGCGATATACGGATAGCGGAAATTCTCTTTGAAATGGAAGCCGAACATCCAGCCCAGGCCGATCGCCATGTCGCTGTAGCCGCCGAAGTCAAAGTAAATCTGCAGCATATAGGCAAATGCTCCCAGCCATGCGGCCGGAAGATGGATCAGCTGTGCGTTTTCCGCCGCAAACAGCGTATCCGCGATCGCGCCCATGTAATTCGCGATCAGCACTTTTTTCGCCAGGCCGACCGCAAAGCGGCGGATGCCCTGCAGCATTCCGTCAAGGGTCAGCGAGCGTTCACTCAGCTCCTCTGCGATGTCGTGATATTTCACGATCGGTCCCGCGATCAGCTGCGGGAAGAAGGAGACATAGAGCATCAGCCGGAACAGATTGTGCTCCGGTTCGGCGTCTTCCCGATAGACGTCCAGAACATAGGAAAGTGCCTGGAACGTAAAAAAGGAAATGCCGATCGGCAGGTCGATCTGCGGAACCGGCACCTGTATAAGCCCCAGCCCGTTCCAGAGTCCCGCGAGGAACCCGGCATATTTGAATACGATCAGAACCCCGAGGTTCTGCGCGACAGCCAGGGCGACAACTGCCCTTCTGCCTTTTTCCAGTGTCTCCAGAAGTCTCGCCCAGATGTAATTCAGCACCACGGTGAGGATCATCAGGAACACATACACCGGCTCGCCGTAAGCATAGAACAGCAGGCTTGCGATCAGCAGCAGGCTGTTCCGAAACAGCAAACCAGACGAGGATGATTGCTCACCCCCGTCTGATATTTGTCCGGTACCCGTCTTATCTTCACGGCGTTTCCCGCCGGCCGGGCAGATCCAGTAAAGGACCAGCACAACCGGCAGAAATACGCTGATAAATGTTAAAGAACTGAATGCCATTTTAGAAGTCCTCGTATGTTACAGATCCATCGGAATGTGTGATAATGTAATAACCATGGCCGCTGCCGTCGCAGTCATAGACCGCCTCTTTGCTTACAACATCAGATCCTGATGAGGATGAAGATGCCGCCGCTGCCGCTGCTGCTGCCGCTGCCTGCGCCTCAAGCGCCGCACGTGCGCTCGCTTCCTCGTCTACTGCTGCCTGCGCCTCTTCCGTGCTCTCGGTCAGATAGCGCGCCGCCACATAGCCGGTCACATCGTCCTGTGTCACCAGGAACCATTTGGATGTGCCGCCGAGCACCTGAAGCTCGCTTCCGCGGGCCGCTGTGCCGAGCAGGGTGGAGCTTCCGTCCGCCTCTTCACGGATATTCACCATACCCGTCGTATACATCGTCACCGGCTCCTCCAGTGTGACGTCTTCCGCGGTCTCATAGAAGTATTTCTCATCCCCGCCGGATTCCGTACCGATAAAGAATACATACCCGATCATCGAAGTCAGCTTCAGATTCGAAAGGCCGTCCACGTAAGCGCCCTCAAACGTATGTACCGTACCGTCCGCTTCTGTCACCACCAGAGCCGCCGCTGCTTCTTCTTCCGCAGCCGCCGCTGTCTCAGCCTCTGACTCCGCCTCAGCGTCCTCAGCTGAAACCGCCTCAAACGCGATGCTCTCAATATAAAGTCCCGACTCATTCGTCACAACAACGGTCTCGCCGTCCACCGTCAGCTCAATCTCCGTCACCTCTGCTTCCGCCTCGGTCTCCGCTTCCGTCTCCACCTCGGTCTCCGCCTCTTCCGCGCACACCGCAAACGATGCGGCTGATGCGAGTCCTGAAACTGTAAGCATCGCGGCAAGCATTACGCTGCCGGCTTTTTTCCCGTAATAACCCAGATTTTTCTTTTTCATATTATTTCTGTCCTTTCCATCGTCCTGATAACCATTCCATCAGGTCCTTGTGCCCGCGGCAGCCCGCATATCCCATCCCATACGCACAGGAGCATCGCGAATTGCCGCTTACATTCTCGTTACAGTGGATTTATTATAGCAACGGGCACTTGCAAAGTCAATAATGGAATCTTTGATATCACAAAAAATCAGACCGGAGTACGCCTTCTGTCAGGCCGCAGAAATGCCCCTGTCGGTTAACAGGAAATTCTTGAATATTCCTTAAATATATGTTAAGGTATCTTAATAAAATCTTAAGGGAGGCAATCATGTTATGGATGGTATGAAAAAGAAAGCATTTCTGCTGCTTACGATGTTTCTGACCGCCGTTTTTGTACTCTCAGGCGGCATCGGAGGGACTTACGCGGAAGCGTCGGAGACCTCCGCGGCAGAAATCTCCGGGACTCTGGTCAGAGAAAGCGACGGGCATTACTACTATTACATAGACGGAGTAAAACAGACCGGATGGCAGACCATCACACAGGATGGTGTCGAGAACACGTATTATTTCTTCGGGACAGCGGGGTCGCAGCCGGCGGGAAGCGCAGCGGTCGGACTGCAGCTGATCGGCAGCTACCGCTACTATTTTTCCAATGAAGGCGTGATGCAGACCGGATGGCAGACCATCA
>JAJQIL010000079.1:29060-37964 GCA_021199235.1 Lachnospiraceae bacterium
GAAGGCGTGATGCAGACCGGATGGCAGACCATCAACGGGAAAAAGTATTATTTTGTAAAGACCAAAACCAAATCGACCTACGGGCAGGCTCTGGTCGGGCTGAAAAAGATCGGTAATTACCGTTATTATTTCTCTTCTACCGGCGTCATGCAGACCGGCAAAAAGAAGATCAGCGGCTCCCTGTACTATTTTAAGAGCAACGGGCGGGCACGCACCGGCTGGTTTACAGTCGGCTCCAAGCTCTATTACGCCAACAGCAACGGCAAGCTGAAAAAGAATACGACTTATCAGAGCGTCACGTTCACGAAGAACGGCTACGCCAAGAGCAACACTGCCTCCAAGCTGAAGATCAAATGTATGAAGATCGTTTCCTCCATCACCACCAGCTCCATGACCAAAGCGCAGAAGCTGAAGGCGTGCTGGAACTACATGACCAACCGGTCGCGGTGGAGCTACCGGACGATCTACCTTTCCAGCTATACGAGCGGATGGCAGCGCACGGTCGCCTATAATATGCTGACCAGCGGAAGCGGCAACTGCTACAGCTTCGCCTGTGCGTTTGCGGCACTGGCTCACGAGGTCGGATACACGCCCTATGTAGTCGTAGGCCGTGTCTCCGGTACGCGCGACGGCGCTTCCGACGGTCTGACCCGTCACTGCTGGGTGAAGATCAACGGCTGTTACTACGATCCGGAAGCCTATTTCGCCGGCTGGTGGACAGGCTGCTACGGAGTGAGCACCTACAGTATCCGGCACACGATCATCGGGACTTATAAGTTCATATGATTCAACAGTTCAGAACAGCATCAAAAAGAAAAGACAGACTATGCAGATTTATCTGCTTTCGTCTGTCTTTTCTTTTTGGGATGGGCGGACGCCCATTCAGCCTCAGGTGCTGAGCGCCAGTGGCGCTCGTTTAGCACCGACCGGAGCGGCCGCGGAGAATATGACGCGTAAGCGGCATATAGCCTGCAAAGCAGGCGGTCTGTGGCCTGCTGTTCTGAAATACTAAATACATTCAGTCTTTCACCGAAAACTTATAACTTGTCCTGGTATCATACTTCTCGCCGGCCTTCAGTACCGGTGAGCGGAACTCCGGCTCATTGACCGCGTTCGGCGCGAACTGGGATTCCAGACAGAAGCCCTGGCGCTTGCGGTAGGTCACGCCGTTCTTCCCCGGCTGCTCGCCGATGGCGTTGCCCGCGTAGAACTGGACGCAGCAGCAGTCCGTGAACGCTTCCATGCAGATACCGCTCTCTTCGCTGTACGCTTCCGCGATCTTCTGCTTTTTGCCGCCGGCATCCGGCAGCACGTAATTGTGATCGAAGCCGCCGACGAATTTGAGCTGTTCAAAGTCCGCCTCAATATCCAGCCCGATCTTCTTGCCGGTAAGGAAATCCATCGGTGTGCCAGCCACAGGAGCCACCTCGCCGGTCGGGATTGCCTGGAAGTCGATCACTGGCGTATAGCTGTCCGCGACAAGCATCAGAGTCTGATTCTCAATCGAGCCGGATGCATGGCCTGCCAGATTAAAATAGGTATGATTGGTCATGTTTGCGATCGTGTCCTGATCCGAGACCGCCTCATAATGGATCTCGATCTCGTTGTCTTCCGTCAGTGTGTAGGTCACGGTCGTGTCAAGGTTGCCCGGGAAACCGTTGGTGCCGTCCGCAATAATCAGATGGAAGGAAATGCTGTTCTTCTCCTCGTCCACCGCAGCCGTCTCCCAGATCTTTTCATCGGCACCGTGCGGGCCGCTGTGAAGGTTGTTCTCATTGTCGTTGATCGGCAGCTGATACGTCTTGCCGCCGATAGTAAAACGCCCCTTGTCGATGCGGTTGCCGCTCGGTGCGATCACCGCGCCGAAATAGCAGCCTCCGTCCACATATTCCTGCGGTGTGTCATAGCCGAGCACAACGTCGACCGGATTGCCCTCGCGATCCGGTACAAGCAGGCTGACCAGTGTTGCGCCGAGGTCTGTCACGCTCATGGACGCGCCGTTCTTATTTGTGAAAGAATAGAGGGTGACTTCCGCTCCGTCCTTCAGAGTTCCGAAAATTTTCTTCTCCATTTTGAGAGTCTCCTTATCCTGATTCTGGTTCAAAACTTCTAAGCCCGCTTCGCGAACTCCACCACATGTAAAAGCGGAGACAGCGCCAGGCGCTGGTCATCCGCTTTCCGTTTCATGAATATCTGTCAGTCTTACTTAAACGGGTTCTCCGTGCGGTACGGCAGACTTGCCGGCTGATTGTAGCCAATCTCATCCGGGCATACGCCGATGAGCTTGAATACTTCGTAGAGAGCCTTGCCGTGATGTCCGAACGCTACTGCGCCGTGATGCGGATAATTCTTCTCGATCAGCACGTGACGATAGAAACGTCCCATCTCCGGGATTGCGAAGATACCAACGCCGCCAAAGGAACGTGTCGCTACCGGAAGCACCTCGCCCTCTGCCACATAAGCACGAAGAATGTTGTCCGATGTGCTCTGCAGACGGAAGAACGTGATATCGCCCGGAATGATGTCGCCCTCGAGCGTACCGTTCGTCACCTCGACCGGAAGGCTTCTCGCCATGATCATCTGATACTTCATCGAGCAGGAGGTCAGCTTCTTCGAGCAGGTATTGCCGCAGTGGAAGCCCATGAAGGTATCCTTCTGTGTATAGTTGAATTTGCCCTTGATATCCTCATTGTAAATATCCGCCGGAACGGTGTTGTTGATATCAAGCAGGGTAACGATATCGTCGCTGACACAGGTACCGATGAACTCGCTCAGTGCGCCGTAGATATCTACCTCGCAGGACACCGGGATGCCTCTGCCGGTCAGACGGCTGTTCACATAGCACGGTACAAACCCGAACTGGGTCTGGAATGCCGGCCAGCACTTGCCTGCGATAGCCACATACTTACGATAGCCCTTATGAGCCTCTACCCAGTCAAGCAGAGTCAGCTCATACTGAGCCAGCCTGGAAAGGATCTCCGGCTTCTGATTGCCCTCGCCGAGCTCCGCTTCCATATCCTTTACGACATCCGGGATACGGGCGTCGCCTTCATGCTTATTGAATGCTTCAAACAGATCCAGCTCGGAGTTCTCCTCGATCTCCACGCCGATGTTGTACAGCTGCTTGATCGGTGCGTTGCAGGCCAGGAAATTCAGCGGACGCGGACCAAAGCTGATGATCTTCAGATTCTGAAGTCCTACCACCGCACGTGCGATCGGAACGAACTCATGGATCATATCCGCACACTCTTCCGCTGTGCCGACCGGATATTCCGGTATGTAAGCGCGGATGTTGCGGAGTCTTAAGTTGTAGCTGGCGTTCAGCATACCGCAGTACGCGTCGCCGCGGCCCTGAATCAGATCCTTGCCGGTCTCTTCCGCCGCTGCCACAAACATGGCCGGACCGTCAAAATGCTTCGCAAGCAGGGTCTCGGAAATCTCCGGGCCAAAGTTGCCAAGGTATACAACAAGCGCGTCGCAGCCGGCCGCCTTGATGTCCTCAAGCGCCTGTACCATATGGATCTCGCTCTCTACGATACAGACCGGGCACTCATAAATGTCTTCTGCGTCGTATTTCGTCTTGTAGGCTTCTACGAGTGCTTTTCTGCGGTTCACGGAAAGGGATTCCGGGAAGCAGTCACGGCTCACCGCAACGATACCAATCTTGACTTTAGGAATGTTTTGCATTTGTATGTCCTCCTTATTTTTTATAAGCCCTGGGCGCGAAAAGGCTCACGCCCGGGCAATTATTTACTGTAAAAGCGTCGTCAATGGCAAGAGTGCGAAGCACGTAGCCATCGGCTTTTATATGTAGTGGTGATTTTCGCTCAGTTTATGATGTCAAACAGCGGCTTGCAGGTCGGATAGATCTGCTTAAACTGCTGATAGCGCGCGTCATATTTCGTCGCAAGCTCCTCATCCGGCTCGATCGTGTCGATCACGCGGACAATTTTAGCCGCCGCCTCCTCGACAGACGCATACTCGCCGCAGCCCACAGCCGCCAGCATCGCGCCGCCCAGCCCCGGGCCTTCCTCGCTCTCGATCACGTCCACCTTCAGGTTCAGGACGTTAGCGATGATCTTCTTCCAGAGCGGACTTTTCGCACCGCCGCCGCAGATCTTCGTGCGCTCAATCTGAATGCCGAGCGACTTCGCCACCTCCAGAGAATCACGGAGTGCAAACGCCACGCCTTCCAGCACAGCCTGCGTCATATCCGCACGTGTCGTGTCCATCGTCATACCAATGAAGGTCGCGCGGGCATTCGGGTTGTTGTGCGGGGAACGCTCGCCCATCAGATAGGGCAGGTAGAATACGTGATTCTCACCCAGCTTTGTGATCTGTGCCTGCTCCGCCGCGTAATCCTTTGTGCCGATGATTTCGTCCATCCACCATTTGTTGCAGGACGCCGCACTCAGCATGCAGCCCATCAGGTGATAATGGCCGTCCGCGTGAGCGAACGCATGCAGGGCGTTGTATTTATCCACGCCGAATTTTTCAGAAGAAATAAAGATCGTGCCGCTGGTGCCGAGGGAAATATTGCATCCTCCGTCGCCGACGGTCCCGGTGCCGACCGCGGCCGCCGCATTGTCTCCCGCGCCCGCGATGACCTTCACTGTCTCCGGAAGGTCAAGCTCCTTCGCGATCTCCGGAAGCAGTGTGCTGACGACCTCGTAGCTCTCAAAAATCTGCGCCATCTGCGATTCCCGTACGCCGCAGATATCAAGCATCTCTTTCGACCAGCAGCGGTTCTTCACGTCGAAGAGCAGCATACCGGACGCATCAGATACATCCGTGCAGTGTACGCCCGAAAGACGATAGGCAAGGTAATCCTTCGGAAGCATGATCTTCTCGATCCGCGCAAAATTCTCCGGCTCATGCTTCTGAACCCAGAGAAGCTTCGGCGCAGTAAATCCGGCGAACGCGATATTCGCCGTGTACTCGGAGAGCTTGTCCTTCCCGATCGTGCCGTTCAGGTAATCACATTCCTCCTGCGTACGGCCGTCATTCCAGAGGATCGCCGGACGGATGACCTGATCGTCCTGATCCAGGATCACCAGCCCATGCATCTGCCCGCCGAAGCTGATGCCGGCCACCTGGCTGCGGTCGCAGTCAGCAAGAAGCTCTTTTAATCCCTCCATTGACTGCGCATACCAGTCTTCCGGGCTCTGCTCCGACCATCCCGGATTCGGAAAATACAGCGGGTACTCTCTGGAAACGATCTTCTGAATCGTCCCGTCTCCTTCCATCAGCAGCAGCTTGACCGCCGATGTACCGAGATCTACACCTATGTACAGCATTGGTTGAAACCCCCTTTTATTTTTTAATTGATTTACGAATTGATGATCCCGTCCGTGATCTCTGTGAGGACCTTCAGCAGTTCCTGCATCGTGGTGGTCGCCATCAGCGCCATCAAAAGCTCGGAACGTGAACGTACAGGTGCCGCAGATGTCTCCGCAGTCTCCGCCGACGTCTCCTGATCCGGCGTTTTCTCAGATATCTCTGATGGATCCTGTTCCGGCACTTCCGATGTCACGGCAGCTTCCGGAGCACCTGTACCGCTGTCTTTTTCATCTGCATGTACAGATTCTGCAGGATCCGCATCGGCTGCCGCAACCTGACCGCCCGCCATGATGGTAAGCACCCGCGGCATATTTTCCAGCTCCACGCAGGTGTGCTCGCCGCCGTCTTCACCGTCCCGCGTCCACGCGAGCGGCTCATTGGAACGGATCACCAGACGATGTGTCTTAAAACGGATGACATTGTCATTGCTCTTCTCATTCATCAGCAGCGCGTTGATTGTCTTCTGCCAGTCCTGCAGATTCATTGGTGTGCGCACGAGCATCACCTCGAACAGCCCGTCGTTGAGCTCAACGTCTTTCCCCGGAAGGCCTTTGAATCCGCCGATGGAATTGGCATTGGACGCCATTCCGTATATGAAATCTCCGCTTCCGGAAAAGGCATCGCTCTCAATCTCAAGAGAACAGGAACGCCAGCTGCCCAGACGCTTCACGCCTTCGATGATGTAAGCCGCGTGGCCGAGCACATTTTTCAGCTCCTGCTTCGTCTGATAGGAAACATCCGTCAAAAGTCCGAACGCAGCCACATAGACAAAATAGTCGTTCCCATTGAACCGTCCGATATCGCACTGGAACGGCTCTCCGGTCACAACCGTATCCGCAGCCCGTTCGGCCTGTCTGGGTATCCCGATACTGCCGGCAAAATCATTCGTACTGCCGGACGGAATGTATCCGATCGGACGGCTTACGCCGCTTTCCATCAGGCCGGTCACCACTTCGTCCAGTGTCCCGTCCCCGCCGCTGCAGACGACGATATCATATCCGGCCGCACGCGCACATACCGTCTGCGTGGCATCCCCCGGAGCTTTTGTCGGATAGACCGTGACATCATACTCCGCCGCCGAAAACCGTTCGATGATCTTCGACAGACTGAACCGGATCTGGCCGATCCCGGACTTCGGGTTGTACACAAACAACATTTTTTTCATAAAACCACTGCCTTTATTTTACTACCCGCAAAGTGGATTCACAAGCAAATTATTGCTGTTTTTCTTTGCTTTTCATGATACACGGATCTTTTTGCAGACTGTGTCTGATATCCTGCAGTCAGAAAATATTTTCCATCTTGCAGACCTTCCGGTCCCAGGTGTACAGACCGTTCGTTTCCTCTTCAACATCCGAGAGCTGTGTGTAAACCGCGCCGGAAAGCCCTCTGTCCTTCAGGGTCTGAATCGTTTGCCGCAGTTTCTGCATCTGGGCGGCAAACTCCTCCTTCGTCTCACAGCGATGGTAACCGTAAGGCACATCGCTGTATACGTGCCCCGGCACCGTACAGGAGTATCCCCCGTACTCGGAAATGACAAACGGCCGCCGGTCATTTTTGACCTTCAGCGGGCGGAAATAATTGTGCACGCTCCTGACATCGCCGCCGCCCTGATCGTACCAGCCGCTCGCGTGATCGATCAGACGGGTCGGATCCAGCTGATGGATCTGCCGTTCCAGACGAAGTGCGTCAAACTGTCCCCATCCCTCGTTGAAGATCGTCCACAGACCAATGCACGGACAGTTGTAGAGCAGCCTGACCGTCTGCACGCATTCTTTCTCCCACTGGAGACGGTCCTGAGGGCTTTTTCTGCCGAATACACGGTATGACCAGGGCCGGTCGTCCGGAATCCGTTCCGTAATCCACGGAAATGCGGTCGGCAGATAGACAGTCAGAAGCGAGTGCTGTTTCCCGCCTCCGTTCACCATATCCTGCCATACCACCATACCGATCCGGTCGCAGTGATAATACCAGCGCAGCGGCTCGATCTTCAGATGCTTGCGGATGGTATTAAAGCCGAGATCTTTCATATTGCGGATGTCCGCTTTCATCGCTTCATCGGAGGGCGGAGTATACAGGCTTTCCGGCCAGTAGCCCTGATCCAGCACGCCGTTAAAGAAATACGGTTCATTATTCAGGAAAAGTCTCGGCCGATGCTTCTCATCCATCCCGACCGAAAATTTACGCATGGCAAAGTAGCTCTCGGCCAGATCCTCCCCGGCCCGGATCTGCAGCTCATACAGGAACGGATTTTCCGGCGTCCAGGGACAAAAACCGGGCAGCGTAAGCTCCGCCGTGCAGCGGCTGTTTTCCGGGGCAAACTCCCGCGCCCTCACACAATGCGTATAATAATCCTCTTTCCAGCGCATCCGGATCTCCAGATCCGCCGGCTGAACCATCTCCAGCTCCAGCAGCACCTTACGTTCGTCAAAACAGGGCGTAATCTTAAGGTCTTTGAGATAATTTTCCGGCACCCATTCCATCCAGACGGTCTGCCAGATCCCGCTCTGTGCTGTATAGTACATTCCGCCCGGGACAGAGGACTGCTTGCCGCGGCTGCGGCGGCTCCCTTCCGTGTCATCCCGCACACGGACGCGGAGCATATTCCTTCCCTGCCGGGTCTCTCCTGTCACGTCGATGGAAAACGGCAGATATCCGCACTCGTTCCTGCCGGCCAGATGCCCGTTCCACCACACCGTACAGCTCTGGTCTACAGCGCCGAAATGCAGGATCAGGCGCTTCCCGTCCGGCACTTCCGGCAGATCTACGCTCCGCTGATACCAGAGATATTCCCCAGGCTTTGGCCGCCGGTTCACGCCGGATGCGCGGGTCTCGGGAGAAAACGGGACCAGAATATCCCCTTCCGCATGTCCGGGCCTGCTGCCGCTTCGTGTAATCGCATACTGCCATTTGCCGTTGAGGCAGATCCACGAGCTTCTGCGAAGCTGAGGGCGCGGATATTCCTGCAGAATATGTTCCGGATCCATCTGCTCCCCCCAGACGGTCGTCAGCGGATTGTGCTGCGTCTGTCTGGCCTTTCCCGGACGAGACGCCTTAATCGCGTCAAACAGACGCATGGCTTTATCCCTCCAATAGTTTTTAAGGCCGGCACATATGTGTCAGCCTCTTTTCAGATACATCTGATTTTCGTCTTTATACGTCAGCCCTGCGTCGCCTTCAGATACGTGTTCAGACGTGTCAGAAGCAGATCCAGATCAATCCCATGCACCATGGCCGCTTCCTCCAGAGACTCCATCTGTGAAGCCGGACAGCCGATGCAGTGCATACCGCCCGCCATCAGTACCGGAGCCAGTCCCGAATTGATCTCCAGGATCTCGCCAATCGTCATGTCTTTCGTAATTGTATCCGGCATAGTTTGTTCCTCCTCAATATTCTAAAATGATTATTTTCCTTCCGACAAGTCACATTATATATTGGAACATCCAAAAGTGCAAGGCCATTTTCTTATTATTTGTTTTTACAAAAAAACACGTTGATTATCAGATTAGACTGTCAAGCGTTTTTGAAAATGTCCTGAAAAATTTTTAACATAAGCCCCGGAGA
>JAJQIL010000091.1 GCA_021199235.1 Lachnospiraceae bacterium
TGAAATTGGTGGGAAAGTGATAGGATCAGTTCCGATTATTTTAACAATTTATTCCATTCTATTCCTTATTATTTTGCCCGTTCTGTATCAGGTATATCGAAAGACTGAAATAAAATAAGAACCAATATCAAAGGGTATAAAAAAGTACAATAAGCTTTGTCCCATTGAGGAAGCGTCAAAATATTTTCGTATCGGAGAAAACAAGCTACGGAAACTTGCAGAAGAAAATCCGGCTGCCGGGTGGGTTATTATGAACGGCAACCGTATTCAGATCAAGCGCAAGCAGTTTGAAAAAATTATTGATACTCTGGACGTGATTTAGTGATGAAAACGAGCCTTGAATATGCTATACTATGAGTAGCGTATCAAGGCTCTTTCCGTCTGGAAAGGAGCAAATGCTATGTCGGAAAAAAGACGGGACAGCAAAAATCGTATTTTGCGTTCGGGAGAGAGCCAGAGAAAAGACGGAAGATACGCTTACAAATATACGGACACTTTTGGAAAACCGCAATTTGTTTATGCTTGGAAGTTAGTACCTACGGACAAGACCCCTGCCGGAAAGAGGGACGATATTTCACTCCGGGAAAAGGAGAAAGAAATCCAGAAAGACCTTGACGACGGGATTGACCCTATCGGTAAAAAAATGACCGTTTGCCAACTGTACGCAAAGGTTATCAAGTACCGGGGAAATGTCCGGCAGAACACAAAGAACGGACGCAAGCGGCTAATGACTATTCTCGAACAAGACCCTATCGGCGGGTGCAGCATTGACAGTATTAAAATGTCTGACGCTAAAGAGTGGGCTTTGAGAATGAAAGAAAAGGGACTGGCTTATAAGACTATCAGCAATGATAAGCGTTCTCTGAAAGCAGCTTTTTATGTTGCCATGCAGGACGACTATATCAGAAAAAAACCCTTTGACTTCCAGTTAAACGAAGTGATTGAAGATGATACCGAGCCAAAGGTGCCTTTATCGCCGGAACAGGAAGAAAGCCTTTTATCCTTTATGCAGCAAGACACCGTTTATCAGAAATATTATGATGAGGTGGTTATCCTGCTTGGGACAGGGCTACGCATTTCCGAGCTATGCGGGCTGAATGATACCGTACTTGACTTTGACGAGCGCGTAATCACGGTAGACCACCAACTGTTGAAAGACACAGAAATTGGCTACTATATCGAAACGCCAAAGACCCAGAGCGGTATTCGACAAATCCCCATGAGTGAGGACGTGTATCAAGCGTTACGGCGCGTGGTAGAAAAGCGAAAAGGTGCAAAGCAGACTGAGATTGACGGGTACAGCAATTTCCTGTTCCTCAACCGGGACGGCAAGCCACAAACGGCTTCCAACTATGACAATATGTTCCGGGGGCTTGCGAAGAAGTATAACAAGTGCCATGAGGAAGCATTACCAAACATTATGACCCCTCATACCTGCAGCCACACATTCTGCACCAAATTAGCAAATGCCGGAATGAACCCGAAAGCCTTACAGTATATCATGGGACATTCCAACATTACCATGACGCTGAACTATTACGCACACGCCACTTTCTCATCAGCGAAAGCGGAAATGGAACGTCTGGCAGCCTAACGGCAGAGCGAGTTTACTACTCGATTTACTACTGTTGAGGACGAAATGATAAAGAAATATGAGCGTATATGTGAGTTTCTTCCGTAAAGAAAAACGCCGGAAAGCCTGTAAAATCAGGCTATACCGGCATATAAGAACTTCTAAGAGATAATCAAAAATCATATAGAATTTTAAATTAATAGTTTATAATTTAATGTTCTCTATTACCGCTGCAATTTTTGCTGCAATATCTTCATGCAGATAAACGGGATTCAGCTTTTTCTTAGAGTATTTTAAATAACTGCCAGTGGTAATCTTTACCAGTGCTGAATTGCTTCCGAAGGAACTGCCTGGCCTTAAATATGGTAAAACTCATGATAAATCTGCTTTAATCCGGCATACTTTCCTGAAAGACGAATACCATAGATTTCTTCAATGCTATATGGAAGATTCGGGAGCCCTTCTCGTGTTACAAGTACATAGTAATTATCAGAATCACGTACTGCTTCTGCAAATTCATTCGTTGGAAGAAACGCATTGTCTTCATCGATGAAGACAATAGCCTCATGGATTGTGGTAAGAATGGTTTTCCAGTCTTTACCGCCAAGAGTCCTGCATAGACAGTCACATCTAAGCTCTATGCCGCTGTCCGTGCCGGATTCATAAAACTCTCCAATCATTTCGGCCAGAGTTGTTTTTCTTGTGGCGCTGTCTCCCTTGAGGATAGTGATATTTCTTCTTAATGTAAAATTATACCTTGCATTTGCGTTGGATATGATGACACGATGGCTTCCCTTCATAATACGCTCTCTTTCATTATGAAAAAATATAACTGTCGGCACATTCACAGTTACAAAATATCTGCTTAACGGACAATCATCCCGGCTATTGGTATAAGCTCATCCATGCTATGAACAAGCTGGTCAGTGTTCAGAATTTTTGCTGTAAATTCTTTTTCTCCGAAATCCATCAAGTGGCGAAGGTTTATGGTAATATCCTGTAAGCTTCCAATTTTTAAGATCCATTTTGCACAATTGTCTCCGCAGGCAGAAGCATTGAAAATCCTGTCTGGAGCTTTGTAAATGGAAATCAGTGTTTTTACGCCGCCGGATAATTCTCTTGGGCTGATGGCGCCGAGAACAGGAGAGTCTATAATTCGCGAACCCAGAACGGTTGATTTATCTACATCCTGAATCATTTCTTTGGATAAAGCATCCGTAATCCATTCATCGGTATAAGAATTTTTAAAATAAATAATGGGGTTATAAATTGCCTGCGGCATATCTCCATAATAAATGGACAACATATATGAGAACCTCCTCATGCGCCTGTGCATATATTATCGAGCGGCAGCTCGTTCGCGCCAGGCGCAGACAGCGTAAGCTGTCATGATTCCTTATGCGCCTGTGCGCATATTATAGCGGTTTTCCTGCAAAATAACAATACATATTTTCCCCGGAAGTGGGGATGCTATTAGGAAAGAAAACCAGAGAAAGCGTAATGATTCAGAACGGGGCTTCGCATCTGTTGCGGAGACCGTACGAAAACATTTAACAGGAGAGAGCACAGGAGGATGTCATATGATCAATCAGATGGCGGGCAGCCGGAGCATGGAATTTCAGAATGCGCCGTATATTATCAGTGCAGCTTCAATAGTGGGGCCGAAGGAAGAAGAGGGGCCGCTGGGCGGCCTCTTTGATCTGGCAGCGCCCGAGGCGGAATTCGGGGAGGATACCTGGGAGAAGGCGGAGAGTACGATGCAGAAGGAGGCTCTGCAGACGGCGATCGGAAAGGCGCAGCTGGAAATGTGTCAGGTACGTTATCTCTTTGGCGGCGATCTGCTGGCGCAGCTTATCGCCACTTCATTCGGAAACGGCGATACGGAGATTCCGCTGTTTGGACTGTACGGGGCGTGTTCGACCTGCGGTGAGTCCCTGATGCTGGCCGCAATGACAGTGGCCGGCGGTTATGCAGACTATGCGGCGGCGGTCACATCCAGCCATTTCGGGAGCGCCGAGAAGGAGTTCCGTTTTCCCCTGGGGTACGGGAATCAGCGTCCTCTTTCAGCTTCCTGGACGGTTACGGGAAGCGGTGCCTTTGTACTGTCCTCCCGAAGCGGCCGCGTGCGGGTGCGCGGCGCGACACCGGGGCGTATCGTGGACATGGGCGTCCGCGACAACATGAATATGGGCGCCTGTATGGCGCCGGCGGCAGGGGATACGATCTGCAGGAATCTGGAGGATTTTCATTTGCAGCCCAAAGATTATGATCAGATCATCACGGGCGATCTGGGTTATATCGGACAGCATATCCTGTTCGATCTGATGAAGGAGAGAGGCCTGGATATTTCGGATCGCCATATGGACTGCGGGATTGAGATTTATGATAAAGAGAAGCAGGATACGCACGCGGGCGGGAGCGGCTGCGGCTGTTCGGCGGTTGTGCTGGCATCTTACATTCTGCCGAAGCTGGAATCCGGCGAGTGGAAGCGGGTGCTGTTCGTGCCGACCGGAGCGCTGCTCTCCAAGGTCAGCTTTAACGAGGGGCAGACGGTGCCGGGTATCGCGCATGCGGTGATACTAGAGCATGTATAACAGTTCTGAACAGCAGCACCAGGAAAATACAGACTTTGCAGATTTATCTGCGAAAGGCTGTAGAAGGTTTTCTTTTGGAGGAGCGATTATGGATTACATCAATGCATTCTGGGTGGGCGGGCTGATCTGCGCCCTTGTCCAGATCTTACTGGAAAAAACAAAGCTGATGCCGGGGCGCGTGATGGTGATTCTGGTATGCCTTGGCGCGGTGCTTGGATCCGTTGGATTATATGATAAGCTGATTGATTTTGCCGGGGCAGGGGCATCCGTGCCGCTTCTGGGTTTTGGAAATACCCTTTGGAAAGGCGTAAAGGATGCAATCGACGATCACGGATTTCTGGGACTGTTCGAGGGCGGTTTGAAAGCGAGCGCGGTCGGGATCAGCGCGGCGCTGATTTTTTCCTATATCGCGAGCTGGATCTTTAAGCCGAAGATGAAAGAGTAAAGCATGGGCGATTTACAGTAAAGACAGAGGACAACAGCAAATAATCATATTTTCGGGACTGCATAAAGAAAAGTCCCTCATATTTTTGGGACTTCGCGAATAAAAGTCCCTCATTTTTTTGAAAGAACACTTGAAAAGTCCCTCATTTTTTTGTATACTTCCTGTGTGGAAGGAGGCGTACAGGAAATGATTTATCTGCAAAGAAAGATCGACAGCTACCTTTTGGAATGGAAGAATACGCCGGATCACAATCCGTTGATCGTAAAAGGATCCAGACAGGTCGGAAAGACGGAGTCTATCCTGCGCTTTGGCAAAGCGAATTATGAAAATGTGGTTTCTGTTAATTTTGTGGAGGAACCAAAGTACAGACTGATCTGTGAGGATGGTTATAAGACGGACAGCATTATAAAAAATATTTCCCGGATTGATCCGGAGAAAAAGTTTCGTGAAGGGAATACGCTGATTTTTTTTGACGAAATACAGGACTTTCCGGATATCGCTACCTCATTGAAGTTTTTTAAGCTGGACGGACGCTTTGATGTGATATGCAGCGGATCGCTTCTGGGCATTTCTTACAAACGGATTGAGAGCAACAGTGTAGGTTACAAGACCGATTATGAAATGTTCTCGCTGGATTTTGAGGAATTTCTTCTGGCGAAAGGCTACGGTGCCCGGACTGTGGAGGAAATGCTTATCCACATGAAGGAGCAGGCGCCTTTTTCACAGCTGGAAATGTCTGTATATGGGGAATTATTTCTGGATTACTGCATTCTGGGAGGGATGCCGGCGGTCGTCAGGGAATATATAGAAAAAGGCACATTTGAGGGAACGTTGGGGATTCAGCGGCAGCTGATTGAAGATTACAGAGAGGATATCCGCAAATACGCGGAAGGGATGGATCAGACAAGGATTCTGAATGTCTTTAATCAGATTCCGGCGCAGCTGGCTAAAGACAATAAGAAGTTTCAGATTTCCAAAATTGCAAAGGACGCCAGATTCAAAGATTATCGGGGATGCATTGAATGGCTGGAGAGCGCCGGACTGATCAATGTGTGTTATTGTCTGAACTATCCGGAGCTTCCGCTGAAGGGAAATTATGACGAAACAAAATACAAGATTTATTTTCGGGATTCCGGACTGCTGGTAGCCATGCTGGACGATGAAGCGCAGGAAGATCTAAGAGCAAATAAAAACCTTGGTGTATATAAAGGTGCGCTCTATGAGAATATTGTGGGTGAAGCGCTTGTAAAAAGCGGGTATTCTCTCTATTACTATAAGCGGGAGAATTCCACGCTGGAGGAGGATTTTTTTGTGAGGACGAAAAAAAGCCTGCTTCCGGTGGAAGTGAAAGCGACCAATGGAATGGCAAAGTCCCTTCGCAACCTGATCCGGAGTGAGAATTATTCAGATATCAGGTTCGGAATCAAGCTGACGGCAGGAAATATTGGTTTCAGCGATAATATTTATACGTTTCCGTATTTCTGCGCTTTCCTTCTGAGACGATATCTGGCGGATGTGGCATGGTAAAAGCCATATGCGCCTTATATATTGACAGAAAACAATCCGCCGATATGAATGCTTCATGTCGGCGGGTTTTTGATGCGCAGAGCTGCGTAAGGAATTTTCCGGCTATTGCTGCTGGACGCAGCCCGCGCGGCGAGTAGGGAAAATCACCCTGCTCGATTGCGCAGAGCCGGGCAAGGTGTTTTGCGGCTAAAGCCGCAGAAAATAAAATCCATAAAAGTCTGTGAATAAAGCGCAGAAAGACGCCGTGCGTCCGGGACGAAAAATATCACAATAAACCTGAAAAAACGCCGGATAATATGTGTGAATTTCACTCTGGATTGAAATAGAAAAAAGAGATAAAATAAACGAAAAATTTGTGAAGAAATTGGTTCGGAAAGGTTAAAAAAGGGGGCGGCAACGGTGTATCTGCTGTACTTTATATTATGGATCATATATTTTGGCTCCGTGACGACAGAGAGCGTATTGTTCGGGCTGGGGATCGCGGCAGCTATTTTTGCGTTTACCTGCGCGTTTCTCGACCACAGTATCAAAAAGGAGCTTAGTATTTACAGACGGCTGCCGGAGATGATTCATTATGTGTACGTGTTGGTATGCGAAATCGTAAAAGCAAACCTGGCAGTGATACATATGATCCTCTCTGAGGAAGAGGAATTGAAGCCGGTGCTGGTCGGCTTTCACTCGCAGCTTAAGACACCGACCGGGCGCGCGTTTCTTGCGAATGCGATTACACTGACGCCGGGGACGATCACGGTGTCTCTGGAAAATGAGGAGTATGTGGTTCACTGTCTGGACGAGGATCTGGCGGAAGGAATGGATACCTCCGTGTGCGCAAAGATGCTGGAGCGGCTGGAAGAAGACGCCTGAAACGGAAGGCTTGAAGCTGAGAAATATTGTCTTTGGCAGAAGTATCTTTGTGAAAAAGAAATGCGGGAAACACAGCGAAACAGACTGTGTAGTGTGGAAGATTATGGAGAGGAGACGATAACATGGGAGAAGGCATACCGGGACTTGCGTCAGCCTACACGGTGCTGTTTACGGCGGCGCTGATTTTTCTGGCAATTTTGCTGGTGCTCTGCCTGATACGGGCGATTATCGGGCCGCGGGTAGCGGACCGGCTGGTCGCTGTGAATATGATGGGAACGATTGTGATGGTCATCATCGCGATACTGACGCTGATGCTGCAGGAAGGATATCTGGCGGATATCTGCCTGATCTACGCGATGATCAGCTTCCTGGCGGTGATCGTCCTTACAAAGGTGTATATGGGCGTATATCTGGAGAAAAAGGAAATGACCGGCCGCGCAGCAGTGGAGCAGACCGAAGCTGCGGGCAGCGCTGATGCGGAGAGTATGATATCAGAAATAGAGGGAAAGGAGAAGAACAATGGCGATGTTTGAGTGGCTGCGATTTCTGATCGGCGCGCTTCTTCTTGTACTCGGACTGGGGATTTTCGCGGTGGAAATGATCGGCGTCTACCGTTTTCATTATGTGCTGAACCGGATGCACGCGGCGGCAATGGGAGATACGCTCGGCATTGGATTTTCTCTGGTCGGGCTGATCGTGATGAACGGGGCGAACCTTACCTCGTTGAAGCTGTTTCTGGTGGTCTGCTTTCTCTGGTTTTCTTCTCCGACGAGCTCCCACCTGATTGCACGCCTGGAGGTGACGACGGATCCGGAACGGGAGAAGCATTACCGCGAGGTGCCGCTTGAGACTCTGGAAGAGGAATTAAAAGTGCGCCGGGACATGCGCATGGAAGGAAACGTAAATGCCGGATATTTTGAAAACGCCGGGAACGCAGCTGATGCAGCTGAATTCGGAGCAGAATCTGTGGAAACGGCTGCAATTGGTACCGCCGACAGTATGATGAAAGAGCAGGAGGCGTAGACGATGCAATTTTTTACCTGTATATTGCTGGGATTTCTTGTGGTCTGCGCGATTTCGGTCAGTCTTTCAAAGAATCTCCTGAATTCACTGCTGATCTATATGTCATACAGTCTTGTGATGTCGATCATCTGGATTTTGCTGGAGTCGCCGGATCTGGCAATCACGGAGGCGGCGGTCGGTGCGGGAGTGACGAGCATCCTGTTTTTTGTGACGCTTAAGAAGATTCATGCGATCGCGGATGAGGACGGGGACGAAGCGGAAGCTGGGGAACCGCTTGCGGAAGCGGACGAAGCAGAAGCGGAAGCCGGGGAACCGTTTGCGACGGGAGCCGTGGATGCATCTGAAAATACACTTGCCGACGCAGATGCAAACAGAGAAAGAAATTTAAACTTTGACAGCAGATCCACAGAGGAAGAAAAGGCTGCAAAAAATAAAAAAAGCGGAAGGAGGCGGAAAGAATGAGCAGAAAACGTTCTGAGGAAGAATATCAGAAAACCCGTTCGTTCCGCCTGCGTCAGTGGCTGGAGGGAGAAAAGGATCCGTTTCTGGATACGGTGGAGATGAAAGCTCCGAATGCCCGTGAAAACAATCCGAAATCCGTACAGCGAACCATGCCGGAGGCATTCGGAAAGACGGCTGTACATGCGGACGGCAGGAAAGCAAAACGAAAAGGGATTCTGAAACAAAGCGGACAGGGTGCTCTGGGAATGGGCGGGCTGGACATGGATGGGAAACGTATCGCGTCCGCTCCTTTATCCTACGAGGAAGAGAAGAAAGCTCGCGTTGCAACGTGGGTATACAATTCCGACCGCAACCGCGATATGCGCGCGTTCCGGGGTATTTACCGGGCCTGCGCGGCGGTGTTCTGCGTGTTTTTGCTGATCATGCTTCTGACGGCGGTTTCCTGGCTGCCGACGGAAGGCGTGGAGGACCGCCCGGTGAACAATGAGGTTTCCGCGCGTTATATAGAAAGCGGCCTGCAGGAGACCGGCGCGGTGAATATTGTGACGGGTATGATCCTGGATTATCGTGCGTTTGATACTCTCGGTGAGTCGCATGTGCTTTTTGCGGCGACGATGACGGTGCTGATCCTGCTGCGGCTGGATGACGATGAGGAGAAAAAGAAGCAGCACGCGAACGACCGCCTTTATGAGCCGAAGAACGACGTGATCCTGCAGACGGTCGCGAAGATTCTGGTGCCGTTTATATTTATCTTCGGCATCTATGTGATCCTCTGCGGACACCTGGGGCCGGGCGGCGGATTCTCCGGCGGCGCGGTGATCGGCGCGGGGCTGATCCTGTATGTGAACGCGTTTGGCTTTGCGAAGACGGAGCGCTTTTTCACGGCAAAGACCTACATGGTTACGAGTTTTACCGCGCTGGCCTGCTATTCTCTTTCGAAATGCTATTCGTTTTATACCGGAGCGAACGGGATCGAGAGCGTGATCCCACTGGGAACTCCGGGGGCGATTTTGAGCAGTGGCCTGATCTTTGTGCTGAATATCTGCGTCGGCATTGTGGTGGCCGGGACGATGTACACGTTCTACGCCATGTTCCGCAAGGGAGGCTATTGAAAATGCGTTTTGCAGATGTCAGTCTGACAGATTTTGTTTTGCGTTTCTGCCGGAGATTGCCTGCTTTAGGAAAGGAGACGGTTGAGGATGAATATTTCAAATCTAATTAACAATTACGAGGAAGCCGTGGCGATGCTTCTGTTTGTGATCGGGTTTTCCAATCTGCTTCTGCAGCCGAACCTGATCAAAAAGATTATCGGCATGAATATTATGGATACGGCAGTCTATCTTTTCCTTGCGCTGAAAGGCTACATAGAGGGACACAAAGCGCCGATCGTGGTGGACGGTGTACAGAGCGTGGATGCTTATGTCAACCCGATCCCGAGCGGTCTGGTGCTGACAGGCATCGTGGTGTCCGTGTCGGTGTCGGCACTGATGCTCTCGCTGACCATCCGTCTGTACCGCCGTTATCATACGCTGAATCTTGACGAGATTTCCACGCAGCTGAAGAAGGAGGGATTGTGATGGAACTCGTTCAGAATTTTCCGTTCCTGACCATTATTCTGGCGCTGTTTTCCGGACCGCTCTGTTCAATCTTAAAAAGCAAAGCGGCGAAATGGGTCAATACGATCGTCATCGCTCTGATCCTGGTGATGTCCGTGGCGGTGCTGATTTTTACGATCCAGACCGGCGAGGCGTATGTCTATCAGATGGGACACTTTTCCGCGCCGTGGGGCAATGAGATCCGCGTCGGTATTCTGGAAGCATTCATGGCTGTCTTTTTCTGCGTGGTCATGCTGCTCTGTATGCTGGGCGGCCGTCGGGAGCTGGCGGAGGAAGTCGAGGAGACAAAGCAGAACCTCTATTACGTGATGGTAGGTCTGCTGCTGTCCTCCCCGCTCGCGCTGATTTATACAAACGACCTTTTTACGGCCTATGTTTTTGTGGAGATCAACACCATTTCGGCCTGCGGCCTGATCATGATACGGCAGAACGGCCGCGCGATTGAAGCGGCGACACGGTATATGATCATGAGCCTTCTGGGCTCCGGTCTGTTATTGATGGGCATCTGTTATCTGTATGATCTGACCGGTCATCTTCTGATGAGCAATATCAAAGAGCAGGTCGCCCTGCTGCAGCAGTCGGGTGAATACCACATTCCGCTGCTGATCGCCATCACACTGATGTCGGTCGGCCTCGCGATTAAAAGCGCGCTGTTTCCATTTCACTCCTGGGTGCCGGACGCATACGGGTATTCGACGCTGTCGTCCGCCGCGATTTTATCTTCACTGGTTTCCAAGGGTTATATTTTTCTGGTGATCAAGATTTTCTACAGGGTGATCGGATTTGACGTGATCCGCGAGAGCAAGGTTATCAACGTCCTGTTTGTGTTCGGTGTGCTGGGCATGATCTTTGGGTCGGTCAACGCGATCCGCGAAAACAACATCCGCAGGATGATCGCCTGGTCCTCGGTGGCGCAGATCGGCTATATTTACATGGGCTTCGGGCTTGGTACGACGGCGGGAATGATCGCCAGCCTGTTTCATATTTTAAGCCATGCCGCGACCAAATCCATGCTGTTTATCTCGGCTTCGGGGCTGACGGATGTCTCAAACCATGATACGGACTTTTTCGGGCTGACCGGCTCCGGCTACCGGAATAAGATCGCGGGCGTTGCCTTTACGGCAGGCTCGCTGTCGATGGTCGGCATTCCGCTGTTTTCCGGTTTTATTTCCAAGGTGCTTTTTGCGTCCGCTGCCTATGATACTTCGGGCAAGCTGATTCCGGCGATGATCGCGCTGGCATTGAGTACCCTGCTGAATGCGATTTATTTCATGAAGACAGTCATTCGGATCTACACGCCGTCTCATCGGGCGGGGATTGAGACTGATACAAGGACGATTGCTATCCGGGAGCAGCCGCAGAAAACGGTGGTACTGGTGCTGTTTATCGCACTGAATCTGGTGCTCGGGCTGGGCTCTCAGCCGATCGTGAATCTGCTCACGAAAGGGTTGGAGATGTTCGGATAACCAGTCCCAAACAGCAGCAACATGAAAAAGCAGACCTTGCAGATTTATCTGCTAAGGGATGCGTTTTCATGTTGGGATGGGCGGGACGCCCAGCGAGCCTCAGACATATGACGCTGAAAGCGGCATATAGCTTGCAAAGCAAGCGGTCTGTGGCCTGCTGTTTGGAACTGGTAGAATCTATATACATGGATATGAGGAGGAAATTATGGGCATTTGGATTTTGATTCCAATCTTTCTGCCGGTTGTCGCGGGCGTGCTGCTTTTGCTTTCTTCTGCGAAGGCTGAAGAGGAAGCGCCCCCTCGCTGCGCATCGGCGGCAGAACGCGCCGGCCATTTAAAGAACGCTGCGCGTGGGACCGGCGCTGCGAAAAGTCTCACCCGGCTGCATTGCATTACCGCGGCTGTTCTGGTGGTATCCGCGGTTTTGGCTTTATTCGCGGCGTGGAGCGGGGATAACAGCTATACCTGGTTTGAGCTGATGGAGGGCATTCCGATCTATTTTCAGATTGACGATGTCGGGCGGCTGTTTGTTACGGTATTCAGCATTGCCTGGGTGCTGGTGTGTTTTTATGCTTTTACTTATATGAAACATGAAGGAAAAGAGCAGCGGTTCTTCGGGTTTTATCTGATCGTGTATGGAGTCCTCGTGGCGCTCTGCTTTTCGGGCAATCTGGTTACGCTGTATCTCTTTTACGAGCTGATGACGCTGACCTCGATGCCGATGGTGCTGCATTCCGGGACGCGCGAGTCGATCATGGCGGCCCTGAAATACCTGTTTTATTCCATGTGTGGCGCGTACCTTGGCCTGTTTGTGATTTTCTTCTTATATAGATACTGCGATACGCTTACCTTTACGGCAGGCGGGACGTTGAACCTGGCGCTGGTTGAGGGGCATACGGGCATTCTGCTTGCGGCTGTGATGGCGGCTCTGATCGGCTTCGGAGCGAAAGCGGGTATGTTCCCGCTGCATGCGTGGCTGCCGACTGCGCACCCGGTCGCACCGGCGCCTGCTTCTGCAGTGCTCTCCGGTATTATCGCAAAAGCGGGTGTGTTGGCGATTATTCGTGTTGTGTTTTATACAGTGGGGGCGGACTTTATCCGCGGCACCTGGGTACAGACCGCGTGGATGTCGCTGGCACTGCTCACGATATTCATGGGTTCGATGCTTGCCTTCCGGGAAAAGGTCTTCAAAAAGCGTCTGGCTTACTCGACAGTCAGCCAGGTGTCCTATATCCTGTTCGGACTTTCCGTCTTATCGCCGAAGGCGATGGAAGGCGCACTTTTGCATGTGGTCTTTCATGCGTTCATCAAGTGCGCGCTGTTCCTCACGGCCGGAATCTTTATCTTCCAGGCAGGGCTGTCTAATGTTGACCAGCTGGAAGGGATTGGCAAAAAGATGCCGAAGACGCTCTGGTGCTTTACTTTTGCGTCGCTTGCCCTGGTCGGCATCCCGCCGACAAGCGGCTTTATCAGCAAATGGTATCTGGCGCAGGGCGCTCTGGAGGCAGAGGTTGGCGCGTACAGCTGGGCGGGACCGGCGGTTCTGCTGCTTTCCGCGCTTCTGACCGCGGGCTACCTGCTTCCGATCGTGACGAACGGATTTTTCCCGAAGAAGAAGGAGCAGGGGGATGCTGTGCAGAAGGATGGTGCTTCCGCACATGGCGCGATGATTACCGCGCATGCGGCCGGGAATGCTTCGGCGGCGGATGGCAGTTCAACTGCAGCGGCTGCTGAGGCGCCTTTAGGGATGCTGATACCGCTGGCGATTCTTGCGGCGTTGGCCGTTATTCTTGGCGTGTTCCCGACCCCGCTGATCCGCTTTGTGAGTCAGATCGCGGCGGCGGTGCTGTGATACATATGATTTTGACTTGAGTAATATGCAGTAAGGAGGACACATAAATGAGTCCGATATTTCTGGCAGTGGCTGTACTGCTTCCAATCTGCGGCGGGGCGCTGATCCCGGTGCTTCCGTTTGGCAGCAGAAAACAGATGATGTTATATATAGAAGGTGTAGTGCTGCTGACTTCTGCGCTGGCGATTTCGCTGCTTGTGAATCGTCCGGCGGAGCATTTTGTGCTGTTCCGGTTTACCAGCAATATTACATTAAGCTTCCGGCTGGACGGCTTGGGAAGTGTGTTTACGGCGCTGATTTCCGTGCTGTGGCCGCTGGCGACCCTGTACGCGTTTGAATATATGAAGCATGAAGAGCATGAAAAGTTTTTCTTCCTGTTTTACACGGTGACCTATGGCATTACGATGGGAATCGCGTTTGCGGAAGATATGGTGACAATGTACTGCTTTTATGAGATGCTGACGCTCGTGACGGTGCCTCTGGTGCTCCATACGCTGACACGCGAGGCGGTGCTGGCCGGGCGCACCTATCTGTACTATTCGCTCGGCGGCGCGGCGTTTGCGTTCATCGGTGTGATCTTTATTCTGGTCTACGGCACCTCGCCGGATTTTGTGGCGGGCGGTGTGCTGGATCTGGAGAAAATCGGAAACCGTACGAATCTGCTTCTGCTGATCTACGTTTTTTGCTTTTTCGGCTTCAGTGTCAAGGCGGCAATGTTCCCGTTCTCGGGCTGGCTGCCGAAAGCCGGCGTTGCGCCGACCCCGGTCACGGCGCTGCTTCATGCGGTGGCAGTGGTAAAGGCGGGCGCGTTCGCGACGATGCGTGTCACCTATTACAGTTTCGGAACCGAGTTTTTGCGCGGAACCTGGGCGCAGACGGTGGTGCTGATTCCGGTCATTTTTACGATCGTTTACGGCTGCAGCCGCGCTTTGAAAGAAACGCATTTAAAACGGCGCCTTGCCTGGTCAACGGTGAGCAATCTTTCCTATATTCTGTTTGGCGTTGCGCTGATGTCGCCGCTCGGCCTTGTCGGTGCTCTGACACATATGATCTGCCACGCGGTGATCAAGATCTGCTCCTTTTTCTGTGCGGGCGCGGTCATCTGCCAGAGCGGCAGAGAGTACATTTACCAGCTTGACGGCCTCGGGAAAAAGATGCCGAAGACGTTTGCCGTCTTTTCCGTCTCCGGACTGGCGCTGATGGGCGTTCCCGGTCTGGCCGGTTTTGTCGGTAAATGGAATCTGGTAAAAGCAGCGCTTGACAGCACGCATCCTCTGGCGGTGGTCGGGGTGATCGCGCTGATGATTTCCGCACTTCTGACTGCAATTTACATGCTGACGATCAGCGTGCGGGCATTTATGCTGTCAGGAGACGCATCTGCTAAGACTGCCCGGAATCCGATGATTTCGACCACAGGTAATGTGCCGATGGAAGAGGAAGCGGGTCAGAGAAACGGAGCAGGGGAAAATCTGTCGGTACCGATCAGCAATGCTGCACAAAGCGTGAAGTCTCAGGAACACCAGACAGTTCCTTATGAGGAAGTCAAAGATCCCGGCTGGATGATGCTTCTGCCACTGGTGATTTTTGTGGCTGCGATGTTTGTGATCGGTCTGCATCCGCAGCCGTTGATCGATGTGTTCACGCAGATTGCATCGGCGATACAGTAGACTGAGAATTCAGGTAACTATTCAGGACAGTACTTCGCACTTGCTGCGAAGTACGTATGAAAACGTATAATATATGGGGAAAAGCCCCATCGCGAAGCGATTTTAAATGGGCTTTTCCCTCGTAACTGTGAAGGTACTGAACAGTTACGAATTCAGGTTCAGGAAGGAAGAAGGTCATGAACTTTACTATCATATTGGCAGTGCTTGTCTTTTACCCGATGCTGGGCGGGCTGGCTGTCTGGCTTTTGAGGTCACATCTGAACGGCGCGGCGGTCAGCGCATTTACAGCAGTTACGGAATTCCTGCTGATGCTTGGCCTTTTTATTGCTTCTGTGCAGACTGGTGGTGCGGGTGCAGAGACAGCTGCTGCGGTGCAAACTGCCGCAGGCTCTGGTATCCTGTCGATTTTTGGTTCTGATACAGTGCTGTCACTGACGATTCCCGGCATCTGCGGCATGGGACTGCATTTTACGCTCGATGGCTTCCGCCTGCTTTACGGGCTGATCGCCTGCTTTATGTGGATGATGACGGCGCTGCTGTGTCCGGAGTATTTTGGAGGACATGGCGATGGATCGTTTAACGACCGTTTCTACGTCTTTTTCCTTTTGACACTCGGCGCGACGATGGGTGTCTTTTTATCGGCGGATCTGTACACGACCTTTATTTTCTTTGAGATGATGTCGTTCACCTCCTATGTCTGGGTGGCGCATGAGGAAAATAACGCGGCGCTTCGCGCAGCAGACACGTATCTGACGGTGGCGGTGCTTGGCGGTCTTGTCATGCTGATGGGCATCTTCGGAGTCTGGCATGAGCTGGGAACACTTACGATCTCAGAGCTTCCGGCTGCGGCCGCGGCATTTGACAACAAGCCGCTGCTGTACGCACTCGGGGGCTGTATGCTGTTTGGCTTCGGCGCAAAGGCCGGTGCGTTCCCGCTGCACATCTGGCTGCCGAAAGCGCATCCGGTGGCTCCGGCGCCTGCGTCGGCGCTGCTCTCCGGCATCCTGACCAAGACCGGTATATTCGGTGTGCTCGCGGTCACGGCCGGACTGTTCTTGTACGATAAGAACTGGGGGATGCTGATCCTTGCCATCGGCGCGGCAACGATGTTCGGCGGAGCATTGCTCGCGGTATTTTCCATCAACCTGAAACGCACACTGGCCTGCTCATCCATGTCGCAGATCGGATTTATTCTCATCGGCGTGGGAATGCAATGCATGCTCGGCGAGGAAAATGCGCTGGCGGTTCACGGGACGCTGCTTCACATGATGAATCACTCGATGATCAAGCTGGTGCTGTTCATGGCGGCGGGCGTTATCTACATGAACGCGCACGCTCTTGATCTGAACGTGATCCGCGGCTATGGCCGCAAAAAGCCGCTTCTGAAAGTCATCTTTCTGATCGGCGCGCTGGCGATCGGCGGCATCCCGCTGTTTGGCGGATACATCAGCAAGACTCTGTTGCACGAGAGCATCCTGGAGTACGGCGGAGGCTTTCTTTTCCGGGCGCTCGAATACCTGTTCCTGTTCTCCGGCGGTCTGACCGTGGCCTATATGACGAAGCTGTTTGTGGCGATTTTTGTGGAGAAAAACACAGATGCGGATCTCCAGAAAACCTATGACGATCAGAAAAAATACATGAATCCGGCAAGCACCTTTGCTCTTACAGGAAGTGCGCTGGTGCTCCTGATCTGGGGGCTGTTTCCGCATGGCATCATGGACCGTGCGGCAAAGCTCGGTCAGACCTTTATGGGACTGGAGGAATTCGGAGAGACCGTTTCCTGGTTCAGCCTGAAAAATCTGTCCGGTGCGGCGATCTCCATCGGAATCGGCGTGGTAGTGTATGTGTTTGTGATCCGGAAGCTGCTGATGAGAAGTGAAGAAAATGTTTCTGTAAAATCCCGCAAGAAAGCCGGGAACCGAAAACACAGGGCAAAGTCTCCTGCATACGGAGCGAATGCGGGAAGTAAAATATACATTAACGCATGGCCGTCCTGGCTGGATCTGGAGGAACGGATATATCGTCCTCTGCTGATGAAGCTGCTGCCGTTTGTATTTGGAGCCGGCTGCCGGGTGCTGGATCTTCTGACGGATACGCTGGTGCGCATCCTGATACCGGTTGGTCATGTGATCGCGCGCCTGTTCGACAGCCTGGCGGACTTTTCCGTCGTCGGTCTGCGCAAGACGATTTATAAAGATTCACCTGTTCCGCAGGACCGCACCAGAGGGACATGGCTGACGGACGCGGTGGGCAGCTTCCTGAATGCAGTTCAAAGACTTGCGAACCGTACATGGAGACGCAGCAATCCAGGTACGGTTGATTATCAGCGGGAGCTTGCGCTCCGCCACGATGTCCGCCGGGAGAGCAGCACGCTCATCGGACGCAGTCTGTCCTACGGCCTGCTGCTGGTGATCATTGGATTTACGCTTACACTTGTGTATATTCTCTGGTGGTAAAAAGACTGCTTGCACCGCAGAATGGTTCGTGGTAATCTATGCATAACAGAAGCCAGTGGATGATGAACCGTCGTAACTGTTAGGGAACTGACAGGTTATGAGCCTTGTATGGCTGAAAGCCGGAGGTGCGAGCCGTGAAAAGAAAGAAAATGCCGGTTGGTGTAGATCAGTTTGAAAAATTAAGGCAGCAGGATTTTTATTATGTGGATAAGACAGGGTTGATTAAAGAATTGCTGGAGAACTGGGGCGAAGTAAATCTTTTTACGCGGCCCCGCAGATTTGGCAAAAGCCTCAATATGAGCATGTTGAAATCCTTTTTTGCCATCGATACGGATAAAAGCCTGTTTGATGGATTGGCAATTTCCCGGGAGAAAAAGCTTTGTGAGCAATATATGGGACAGTTTCCGGTGATCTTCATTACACTCAAACAAGTGACAGGCGCAACCCTGACTGCTGCGAAAGAGCAGCTGTGGGAGCAGATTGCGGAGGCTGCGGATCGCTTTGATTTTCTGCGGGACAGCGAGCGGCTGAGCTCCCGGGAAAAACGTATTTTTCAGGGGCTCTGTGATGGCGAGGGAAATCTGGAAGCGAGTCTGAAACAGTTGTCCCGTATGCTCTGCAAACATTATGGAAAAAAGGTAATTATCCTGATCGACGAGTATGATGCTCCGCTGCAGAGGGCATACGCAAAGGGTTACTATGACGCCATGGTTGATTTGATCCGTCAGTTCTTCGGATATGCGTTGAAGACCAATGAGTGCCTGTATTTCAGCGTGCTGACGGGGATTATGAGGGTCTCTAAAGAAAGTATTTTTTCAGATCTGAATAATCCATTGCTTTATACCATGCTTGACGAGAAATGTGATGAGTGGTTTGGCTTTACAGACAAAGAGATTCGGCAAATGCTGGATGATAATGGTCTGATGGAATATTACGAAACTGTAAAAAACTGGTATGATGGATATGTGGTTGGACAAGGTAACATCTATTGCCCATGGGATGTGATCAATTATTGTCATCAACTTTTAAACGATTCGGATAAGACTCCCAGAAATTACTGGGCAAATGTAAGTGAGAATGGGATCATTCGCACGTTCGCGGAGATGGCAGACAGCATAACACGCGACCAGATCAGCGGCCTGATGGAAGGCGGAACAGTAAAGAAGAGGATTGTGCAGGAGCTGACCTATCGGGATATGACAAACAATCTGGATAATATCTGGAGTATTTTGTTTACAACAGGTTATCTGACGCAGCGGGGGCGCCTGGAAGACGGCACTTATGAACTTTGTATTCCAAACAATGAGGTCGCGGATATTTTTAAAACGCAGATAAATGACTGGTTTCAAAACAAGGTTCGCGAGGACACGGATGGTCTGCAATCCTTTTACAGGGCGCTGGATTCCGGAGATGCCCAGAGTCTGGAAGACTGTTTGAATTATTTTCTGGGGGCGTCCATTAGCTTTATGGATGGCGGTACTCTGGATGATAAAGAAAAATTCTATCACGGGCTTGTGCTTGGTATGCTCCTGCCGCGAAAAGAATGGGAGATTCAGTCAAACAGAGAAAGTGGAAAAGGAAGATCGGATATTACCGCGTTTCAGCTGCGCACAAAAGAAGCGATCATTATTGAACTGAAATATTCCAAAAAGGAAACGGATCTTCCCGGAGATGCGCAGGAAGCGATCGATCAGATCAACCGGATGCAATACGATCAATGTTTCAGCATGAGAAAACCGAAAACGCTCAGGCATTTTGGCATTGCTTTTTATAAAAAGCTTTGCAGGGTGGAGGCTGAGTGAAAAACAACCGGTTCTGCAAAATGGACCGGTTATTTTTTATGCACACGGCCGCGCAATGCTATTTTGTTTTCATCACATCCCGGCTGCGAGTTTTCTTTGCTTCATACAGCTTCTGGTCGGCGCGGATCAGCGCTTCCTTCAGCGTGATATCGTCATCTGGTGCGATCAGGCAGGCACCTGCAGACACGGTCAGAAGATAAGGCTTGCCGCTGGCCTGGTTATAGCGGTCAAATTTCTGATACAGGGCAGAGATAATGCTCTCGCCGCTGTCAAAAATGCAGGAGATTCGATCGCTGTCTGCTTCCGTTTCGCAGGCGGAATTCAATGCGTTTACCTGATTCATTTCTGATGGTTTGCGCACTTCCAGCAGGCAGGTGAACTCATCCCCGCCGATGCGGCCCGCGATGCCGCGACCGTTGGATATTTCTTTTAAAACCCGTCCGATCTGCCGCAGGGAGGAATCTCCTTCTTTGTGCCCAAAGCGGTCGTTGATCAGCTTCAGATTGTTCATGTCTACATAGATCACGACCTGATAACGGCCTTCACGGCGAAGCGTTTCAATCTGTTCCTCCGCGAGAGAGTAGAATCCGCGGACATTTAAGATGCCGGTGAGCGGGTCGGATTTGGAAATCGCGTCCAGTTCAATATTGTGATCCTTCAGAGTCTCCAGATTGACCTCCAGCTGCGCCTGAATCTTTTCATTGGCCTGCAGAAGCGAGATCATCTTGATCGCGGAGCTAAGCTGATTGATCAGAAATTCCCCGTTGGAATACAGGGACGGCGTCATGTCGCAGATCAGGACACCGTAAACAGTCTTACCGGAGAACAGAGGAAGCACAGCCTGTGCATAGCTGCCTTCCCCGTCCGGCTTTGCAAAACGGTACATTTCCGGAAGACTCTGCGGCTGTTCAGGCAGGGAAACCGAATGCACCGCACCGTTCTTCAGGATGGCTTTCAGCTCCATCATCTGCGGCGGATCAAATGGCTCACGGAACAGATGCTCCTGGGGGACAGGAAGCAGGTAGAGCCAGGCGTTCTGTATTTCCAGCCAGCCCAGATTTTCCAGAATAGAGCAAAAGCTTTCATCGGTCCCCTGCTCAAACCGGAGAATGTTCTGTACAAACAGCTTCATATTGTAGCTGGTACCATATTCTTTTTTTATAACGGAAGCGGAATGGCGGTTCATCGTGCGAATGATCTTCCGATAGAGCATATTAAAGGCATTTCTGAGCTCAAAGCGGGAATCGGAATCCTCCTGCTGCGCCAGAAGCGCATGGTAAAACTGTTCCAGATTTGTCATCAGACCGTCGATGTCCGCAGAACCGATCACGTCCGGATTTAAAAATCCATCCGCGGCATCGCCAATCTCGTGCAGCTGCGTATGTATGCGCTGAATGTTTGAAATGGGCTCCGCTGTGTCAGCGGCCTGTGAATCCCGTAATACCCGTTCCGTGTCAGCGGCCTGTGAATCCTGTAATACCCGTTCCGTGTCGGCGGCCTGCGGGGTATGCGGTGCGCACTTTGCCAGAATTTCATATTCTTCCCTGCGCATAAAGCAGGCGGCAAGACTGTCGAACAGACGGCCATAGGCAAGGCGCACTTCGTCCATCTGAAGCTGTGCTTCCGCATGGTAGTTATGATAAAAGGTATCGTGAAAACTGACTTCGAGATTGCTCAAAATCTGTGCGCAGGTTTTTCTGCCCTCGTTGGCCTGAACAATGGAATCGCGCAGGACAAAATGGGTAGGTACGGAAATACTGTTTATCCGGTCTAAAGGTTTATTTGCCGATGAGACCGCCTGTGTGTCAGCCCAAATACCATCCGAAATATCATCCGTGCAGGATATTCCGGCCGCGTATGCTTCATATACATCCAGTATCAGACGGATCGAGGCTTCCCCCAGTTGTGTGGGATCGGCCAGCACGGTGGCAAGCGGCGGCGATGCCTTTGCACTGGCTGGCGTGTCGTCAAAACCAAGGACGGAAATGTCACGCCCGGGAATGAGATGGCGTTCTTCTAATACCGTATACAGACCGAGCGCGGTGTCGTCATTGACGCAGAATACTGCATCCAGATCCGGATTCGCGTCCAGAAACGCGCGGTACACCGATGTACTGTGAGAGGAAAGATCCCCCGCCGCAAAACGGTGCGGTGGGCAGTCAAGTCCGTTTTCCGCAAGGACACGGTTGAAAATCTCACGCCGTTCCAGTGCGTCTGTATTATTGTCGTGGCCGCCGATCATTCCGATATTCCGGCAGCCGCAAGTTTTGATCAGGTATTCCAGTCCCTCCCGGATGCCGGTCTCATTCTCAAATGTAACGCCAATATAGTCGTCTATCTTCGAAGCAATCAGCACACAGGGAATCCCATCGAACTGCTGCAGAAGATGGCGGATGCGATCCGGCGTGGTAAAACAGCCGATGCAGTCTGCGGCAACGATCAGGGCATCGAGACAGCCCTTTTGAATATAGGAAAAAACGGTGCCGTACTGATATTCGTACATCAGCTCCCGATTATCCGTGAGATCACGATCGATATATTTTCCCGGAAAGATCAGGACATCCATATTGTTTGCACGCGCTTCTGCCATAATGCCGTTGCAGATGTGCTCCGTAAAATCATCCAGAATTCCGCTGACAAGTACGCCGATCGTCAGTTTTTTATCCGTGCGCCGCATGGCTGTCCTCCCTCCGTGAAATCGCAAAAATCCAAAAACTCAAAAACTCAAAAACTCAAAAACTCAAAACTCCCAAACTCCCAAACTCCCCAACCCCCGCGATTCTGAGACCAAAAATCAGGATAGAAACCTGTCGGGACGGGTATTGATGCTTCATGGGTACAATTATGAAAATTATATCACAAGAAAGACAAAGAAGAAAGGGGCATGAAAAAATAATTCAGGGCTTTTCAATTGGTTGGTGTTCTTTTAAAATAAGCGCACAGGCGCATAAGGAGTCATGACAGCTTACGCTGTCTGCGCCTGGCGCGAACGAGCTGCCGCTCGATATATAAAGCCGAAGGGATTTGCGCTGCTTGCAGCAGGAAATCACGAGGCCGGGCGAGCAGCTGTGCTGCGAGTGTGACTTATCGGAAGGAGACAGAAAATGATTTTTGACACACACGCGCATTATAATGAAAAGGCGTTTGACACAGACCGCGATGAACTGCTGACGCAGATGGAACCGGCCGGCATCGCAGGAATCGTCAATATGGGAGCGACTATTCAGGATGTGTACGACAGTCAGGAGCTTGCTGCGAGGTACCCTTTTGTATATGCGGCAGTCGGCGTCCACCCGGATGAGGTGGGTTCCCTGGATGAGGAGAAGCTGCAGCTTCTTTATGAGCTTTGCGGCAGAGAGAAAACGGTGGCGGTCGGGGAGATCGGACTTGATTATTACTGGGACAAAGAAAGCCATGAGATGCAGAAGAAGTGGTTTGTGCGGCAGCTTCAGATGGCGAAGGATACCGGTCTTCCGGTCAACATACACAGCCGTGACGCTGCACAGGACACCTTTGATATCATGAAAGCGGAGCACGCGGGGACGACGGGCGGCATTATCCACTGTTTTTCCTCGTCGGCGCAGATGGCGTTGGAATACATAAAGCTGGGATATTATATCGGAGTCGGCGGTGTGGTCACATTTAAAAACGCGCGTGTCATGAAAGAGGTGGTCGCGGCGGTGCCGCTTGAGAATCTGGTGACTGAGACGGACTGTCCCTATCTGGCGCCCGCGCCGCACCGCGGCAAGCGCAATTCTTCCCTGTACATTCCCCTGGTGATCGAGGCGATCGCGCAGATCAAAGGAATCGAGCCGCGCGAAGCGGAGGAAGTGCTTTATGAGAATGCGCTGCGGGTGTATCGCCTGAAATAATCCGGCCGTTATCCGATGACCGACGCCGTTTTAAAAAATGTAACTATTCAGAACAGCAGGCCCCAGATCTACGCTCCGCTTCGGTCGGCGTCAGCGCCTGTTTTTTCATTTCGATACTGTTCTGAACTGTTACAAAAAAATTACAGAATCATAAAAATAAGAAAGAATCAGGAAAGAGAATACATGGAAAAGCTTGCAAATCCACAGAAAACGATTGAGATGATCCAGAAGAATCACTTTAACTTTCAGAAGCGCTACGGCCAGAATTTTCTGATCGACGCGCATGTGCTGGAGAAGATCATCGCCGCGGCGGGCATTACAAAGGACGATTTTGTGCTGGAGATCGGCCCCGGCATCGGCACGATGACGCAATATCTTGCGGAGGCGGCCCGGGAGGTGACGGCGGTCGAGATCGACCGGAACCTGATCCCGATCCTTCACGAGACCCTGGCGGACTATGAAAATGTGACGGTCATCAATGAGGATATTTTAAAGGTTGATATCGCCGCGCTGGTAAAAGAAAAAAACGGCGGACGGCCGATCAAGGTGGTCGGCAACCTGCCGTATTACATCACGACGCCGATCGTTATGGGACTTTTAGAAAGCGCGGTGCCGCTGGAGAGCATCACGGTCATGGTGCAGAAAGAAGTAGCGCTGCGGATGCAGGCGGGACCCGGAACGAAGGACTACGGAGCGCTCTCGCTTTCCGTCCAGTATTATGCGGAACCGTATCTGGCGGCAAACGTGCCGCCGAACTGCTTTATCCCCCGGCCGGGCGTGGGAAGCGCCGTGATCCGGCTGACCAGACGTGAAGCCCCTGCGGTCACGGTGCGGGATGAAAAACTGATGTTTTCCCTGATCCGCGCTTCATTTGGCCAGCGCAGGAAAACGCTTGCCAACGGCCTGAAAAATTCCCCGGAGTTTCAGTTTACCAAAGGGCAGATCGCGGAGGCATTTGCCGCGGTCGGTTTTGACGGAAATGTGCGGGGTGAGACCCTGACACTTTCGCAGTTTGCGGCGCTCTCAGACGCGCTGAGTTTCTGAAAAGCAATCGTAACTATTCAGTACCTTCACAGCGAGTGCGAAGACCTGTCCTGAATAGTTACCGTGTGTCTTCTGTAGAAGAGTGTAAAAAATATTTCAGAAAAACAAAAGGAAAAGAAACGGAATTTTTGGTGAATCTTTTCTTATCATACGTGTTATAATACAACTGCAACAAAAAACGTCAACAGTCCGCTGCACGGCATATCTGTTGCCTGTAAGAGCAGCAAGAAACCGCACGGCAGTTCTGCGAACAGTCAGCTGAAAGAAAGGAAGAGATAAAATGGATACTTTAAAAGCTGAGAAAAGAGACTTGACGGTAAAGGCAAAAAAGCTGAGACGGGAGGGTTACGTGACCGGCAATGTGGTTGGCCGCGAGATTGAGGGCTCCATCCCGATTATGATCAACAAACGTGATGCGGAGCGCGTTTTCCGCACAAAGAAAAAAGGCAGCCAGCTGTATCTGGATGTCGAAGGACAGAAGCTGGACGTTCTGATTAAGGAAATGAATTACAATTCCATGAAAAACGAGTTTGAGGAAGTGGACTTTCAGGCGCTTGTCAGCACCGAGAAGGTACATTCCGTTGCTGAGGTTGTCCTTGTGAACCATGATAAGATTCAGGAAGGAATCCTGCAGGTCGTTCTGGAGGAGATCGCCTACAAAGCACTGCCGTCGGCTCTGGTAGAGAAAGTAGAGATCGACGTCGGAGAAATGAAGCCGGGCGATTCTATAAAGGTTGAAGATCTGTCGATCGCCTCCGATCCGGACGTAGAGCTGACGACGAGCCGCGACGCGGTCGTAGTGCTTGTCTCCGAGCTACACGCATCCGCTGTGAAGGAGGATGAAGAGGAAGCGGCGGAGGAATAAGTAAAACCGCCCGCTGCTTCGGCCTGAATTTTACAGCACGGCCATGCGGTATGTAAAAACAGAATGGCGCGCAGGCGCTGTAGAAGAGGTTAACCCCATCTGACAGAAACAGGATCTGCAGATGGGGTTTTTCAATATTTACAAAACATTTAAGAAACCCGCGCGCGGTTTGCCCTTGCAGACCTTGGAAAATATGGGTATAATCAAACTCAAATAAAAGATATGAAGAACAGGAGAACCACAGATATGGATTTGCAGTTTACCACCGTAAAAGAGCTGTATCGCGACCGGGACAGCTATATAGACCGAGAGATTACCGTCGGAGGCTGGGTGCGCAGCATCCGCGATTCGAAGACCTTTGGATTTATCGTTTTGCACGACGGTACGTTTTTTGAGACCCTTCAGATCGTATATTCGGATCAGCTGCCGAATTTTGCCGAGATTTCGAAGCTGAATGTCGGCGCGGCTGTGATCGTAAAGGGTACGCTTGTGGCGACGCCGAACGCGAAGCAGCCGTTCGAGATTCAGGCGGCCTCTGTGGAGGTGGAAGGAGCATCGACGCCGGATTACCCGATGCAGAAGAAACGCCATTCGATGGAGTATCTGCGTACGGTTCCGCATCTCCGTCCGCGCACAAACACCTTTCAGGCGGTATTCCGCGTGCGTTCACTGATCGCCTACGCGATCCATACCTTTTTCCAGGAGAGAGGCTTTGTCTATGTGCACACGCCTCTGATCACCGCGAGCGACTGTGAGGGAGCCGGTGAGATGTTCCAGGTGACGACGATGGATATGAACAATCCGCCGCGCAACGACAAGGGCGAGATTGATTACACGCAGGACTTTTTCGGGAAAATGACGAATCTGACCGTGAGCGGACAGCTCGATGTGGAGGCGTTTGCTCAGGCGTTCCGGAACGTTTATACCTTCGGTCCGACGTTCCGCGCGGAGAATTCCAACACCGCGCGCCACGCGGCGGAGTTCTGGATGATCGAGCCGGAGATCGCGTTTGCCGATCTGGACGACAATATGGCTCTGGCAGAGGACATGCTCAAGTTTGTCATCCGCTACGTGCTGGAGAACGCGCCGGAGGAGATGAATTTCTTCAACTCCTTTGTGGATAAGGGACTGCTTGACCGCCTGAACCATGTGCTGAACTCGGAGTTCGGCCATGTCACCTACACGGAAGCGGTGGAGATTCTGAAAAAGCACAACGACAAATTTGAATACAAGGTTTCCTGGGGCTGCGATCTGCAGACCGAGCACGAGCGCTATCTGACCGAGCAGGTCTACAAGCGACCGCTGTTCGTCACGGATTATCCGAAGGAGATCAAGGCATTTTATATGAAGCTGAATGAGGACGGGAAGACGGTGCGCGCGATGGACTGCCTCGTACCGGGCATCGGCGAGATCATTGGCGGCAGCCAGAGAGAGGATGATCTGGACATCCTTACTTCGAGGATCGCTGAGCTCGGCATGAAGCCGGAGGACTATACGTATTATGTGGATCTGCGTAAATACGGCTCCACACGTCACTCCGGATTCGGACTCGGATTTGAGCGTTGCGTGATGTACCTGACCGGTATGTCCAACATCCGCGACGTGCTGCCGTATCCGCGGACGGTGGGAAGCCTGGCGTGATGGTATAAAGTTTCAGAGGCAACAGTAAGGGCATAAGAATATTCGTTTGACTGGCGGATAAAATCCCGGTGACAGCGTACGGGCATACGGACAAGATGAAATTTTGAGGAAACAAATGAGTAAGATACTGGTTTTAGACAACGAAAGAGAAATCGCCGATGTGATCGGTCTCTACCTTCGCAACGACGGTTATGAAGTCGAGTTGGCTTATTCCGGCCGGGAGGCGCTGAAAAAGGTGGAGGAGGCTCCGCCGGATCTGGCGCTGCTGGATGTGATGCTTCCGGATATTGACGGCTTCCGGGTACTGCAGAAGATCCGTGAAAAATACAAATTTCCGGTGATCATGCTGACCGCAAAGACGGAGTACACCGACAAGATCAACGGTCTGACGCTGGGGGCGGACGACTACATTCCAAAGCCGTTCAACCCGCTTGAGATGGTGGCGCGGGTCAAGGCACAGCTTCGCCGTTATCAGAAGTACAATGGCACGGCTGCGGAGCCGCCGGAGAACATCATCGATTTCGCGGGGCTTCTGATGAACCGCGACACGCACGAGTGCAGCTACAATGAACGGGATCTGAATCTGACGCCGACGGAGTTTGACATCCTGTGGCTGTTGTGTGAGAACCGCGGGAAGGTGATAAGCTCCGAGCAGCTTTTTGAGCAGATCTGGAAAGAAAAATATTTTAAGAACAGCAACAACACGGTCATGGTCCATATCCGCCATCTGCGGGAGAAGATGGGCGACGGCCACAGAAAAAGCGATTTTATCAAAACCGTTTGGGGAGTAGGGTACAAAATTGAAAAATAGGTATGGCAGATTAAAAAGAAATACGATTTTGCGGGCGCTGCTGATCAGCATTTTAGTGGTGGCGGCCGGATACGGGGCTCTGACCTTCCTCACGCAGGGGATCGGGCAGGAGACCTTTCAGAGCCTTGTGATTCAGATCCTGGAAAGGGTGGGTGTATCTTCTGACCGGGCGGCGTCTCTGTACACCCGTCTGGCGCTGGACGGGAAATGGCTGTTTGCTTTCGGTATGCTGGCTTTTCTGCTTCTGATCTTTTTTCTTCTGGCGGTGGGGAAGATGACGAAAAGCCTGAACCGCATCAGCAATGCACTGGATAAGATCCTTGCCGAATCGGGGGAGCCGATCGTGCTGGGAGAAGATCTGGAGCCGATGGCGGAGCAGATGAATCTTCTGCAGCGCAAGCTCTCCTGGAGAGCACAGCAGGCCGTGGTCAGCGAGCAGCGCAAGAATGAGATGGTGGCCTGTCTGGCGCATGACCTTAAGACACCGCTGACATCGGTGACCGCCTACCTGACCATGCTCGACGAGCATCCGGAAATGTCTGCGGAGGAGCGTGCGAAATATACCCATGTTACGCTGGAAAAAGCGATCCGTCTGGAAGAGCTGCTGAATGAATTCTTTGAGATCACGCGCTATAATGTGCAGGATATGGTCCTTGAAAAGCGGGAGATCAACCTTTCCATCATGCTGGAGCAGCTTGAGGATGAGAATCTTGGCCTCTTAAACCGCAAGAACATGACCTGTGTGGTGGATGTACAGGAAGATCTGATCATGCAGGGCGACCCGGACAAGCTGGCTCGTGTCTTTGACAACCTGCTGAAAAACGCGGCCGCTTACGGATATGAGAATTCCCAGATCCTGATCCAGGCCCGCGGAGGCAATGGGGGCATCTCGATCGTCTTTACCAACGAGGGACCGCAGATTCCTCAGAAGAAGCTGGAGATGATCTTTGAAAAATTCTACCGTATTGACGACGGAAGATCGAGCAGGACCGGCGGCGCCGGGCTTGGCCTTGCGATCGCCAAACGGATCGTGGAGCTGCATGGCGGCGTGATCTCGGCTGTCAGCGATAGCAAGAACACCCGGTTTATCGTAAACATACCGGTATCCACACCGGGCGCAGAGGGGGATGCGTATGAGAGAAAATCGAAGAGGAGAAGAAAACAGAAATAACGCCGGATACGGAAGCAATGCCGGAAATGGCAGTCAGGCCGGTTATAACGCAGAACAGGTGAGCTATTACAGCAGCAATGGTTCCTATAACGGTCCTTATGGTGCTCCGGGCGGGGGTGCTTCGAACGGGAGCGCTTCAGGCAGCACGGGGCAGGGCTCCGGCAAGAAGCCGAAAAAGAAGAAAAAGAGAAGCCGTATCGGCGACGCGATCAGCATGATCGTGATGGCGGCTGCTTTCTGTGTGTTTGTCTACGCGGGCTACATGCTTTACGGATATTATAAGGAATACAAAAAAGCGGACGACGCATACGCGAGCCTGGAGAACTACGCGAACGTGACTGCGGCGGATGAGGAAGAGACAGAGACCGAGGATCTGGAAGCGCTGGAGGAAGCGTTTGAGGAAGCGGAAGATACAGGGGATGAGGATGCCATTGCGCAGGTGCTCAGCGGACGCGAAGTGAGGACGGTCGTCGTGGCCGGAGAAGAAGTGACGCTGCCTGTCATGGAAAGTCCGGTTGACTTCGAGTCCCTGCAGGAGATCAATTCCGACATCGTCGGCTGGATCAAGATCCGTGCGCTGGACTTAAGCTATCCGGTCGTGCAGGGCGAGGACAACGATTATTATCTGCATCGTTCCTTCGAACAGGAGGATCTGTTTGCCGGCTGCCTTTTCATGCACTATGAGAATGAAAGTGATTTCAGCGACCAGAACACCATCATCTACGGCCACAACATGAAGAACGGCTCCATGTTCGGTTCTCTGAAAAAGTTCCGCGATGAGGAAGTCTACAAGACGAGCAAGTATTTCTGGATCTACACAGAAGACGTCATTTATATGTATCGCATTTTCTCGGCGAGAGTCGTAAATAAGGTGGGGCAGCCCTACCAGATCGTATTCACAGACGAGGAATTCGAGGAATTCCTGACCACCGCGATGGAAGAGTCCGAGGTGGACAATACGAACGTCACCGTGTCGACAGACGACAAGGTAGTGACGCTCTCCACCTGTACCGGAGACTCGTCGACCCGCTTCGTCGTCCAGGGCAAACTGACGCAGATGTACGCGGTGAAGAAGTAGTAAATTGTATATTAGAACCGACCGGCTTTCTCCGTAAGCAGACGGTCGGTTCGTGAGATTTTTTAGGGGAGGATGCAGCCATGAGCGCAATCGAACAGCTTCAGCAGATTATAGACAACACGGAAAATATCGTGTTTTTCGGGGGCGCCGGTGTCTCGACCGAGAGCGGCATCCCGGATTTTCGAAGTGTGGACGGACTCTATCATCAGAAGTATGATTACCCGCCGGAGACCATTTTAAGTCATACATTTTTCATGCGCCAGACGAAAGAATTCTACCGCTTTTACCGGGATAAAATGCTGGTGCTGGATGCCGAGCCGAATGCCGCGCACAATAAGCTTGCCGAGATGGAGGCATGCGGGAAGCTGAAGGCTGTGGTGACGCAGAACATCGACGGCCTGCATCAGAAGGCGGGCAGCAAAAAGGTACTGGAGCTGCACGGCAGCATTCACCGCAATTACTGTCAGAAATGCCGCAGGTTTTACAGTGCGCAGGAGCTTCTGGATCAGTTCGCGGACGGGGCGGATGTACCGCGCTGCGGCTGCGGCGGTGTGATCAAGCCGGACGTCGTGCTGTATGAGGAAGGACTGGACAGCCAGACCATGCAGGAGTCCGTGCGCTGCATCTCGAGGGCGGATGTGCTGATCATCGGAGGGACATCTCTGGCAGTGTACCCGGCGGCGGGACTCATTGATTATTTTCAGGGACGCCATCTGGTCGTGATCAACATGGCGCCGACCCCGCGTGACCGGCAGGCCGATCTGCTCATACAGGAGAAGATCGGGACTGTGCTCGGGGCACTGCAGGTATAATGTTATACGGGATGGAACCGGTGCGGGACTCGGGAAGATCAGGACAGGAGGGATGCGCATGGATACGGGAAATGTGGTATTCGAAGTGGGCGATATCGTAAAACTGAAAAAGAAGCATCCCTGCGGCAGTCAGGAATGGGAAATTCTGCGCGTAGGCGCGGACTTTCGTCTGAAATGTACCGGCTGTGCGCGCCAGATCATGGTGCCGCGGAAGCTTGTAGAAAAAAACGTGAGAGCACTGCGAAAAAAAGCCTGATCTCAGTGAAAAAAAGCTTGAACTCACAGGATTCCTGTGTTAGAATGCCTAATTGTGATATAATTCCTTGCTCCCTGTAAAAGACAGGTCAGGGGGCCATAAGACCACAAGGAGGTGCGAAGAAGCATGAACAAGTATGAATTAGCAGTAGTTGTCAACGCAAAACTTGAAGACGAAGACAGAGCCGCTACGATTGAGAAGGTGAAAGATCTGATCACCCGTTTTGGCGGTACTGTTACCGAAGTAGAGGAGTGGGGTAAGAAAAGGCTCGCTTACGAGATCAGGAAGATGCGTGAAGGATTTTACTACTTCGTTCGCTTTGAGGCTGATGCAACCTGTCCGGGAGAGGTAGAGAGCCGTATCCGGATCATGGAGAATGTCATCAGATATTTATGCGTTAGACAGGATGCGTAAATAAAAGAGAGGTAGAGAATATGAATAAAGTCATCTTAATGGGACGTTTGACAAGAGACCCGGAGGTTCGCTATTCCGCAGGAGACAATTCTTCCGCGTACGCGAGGTATACGCTGGCGGTTGACCGCAGGTTCCGCCGCGAGGGAAGCGATCAGCAGACCGCGGATTTTATCAGCTGTGTTGTGTTTGGACGAGGAGCTGAATTCGCGGAGAAATATCTGCGCCAGGGCACCAAGATCGTGGTGACAGGGCGGATACAGACGGGCAGCTATACGAACCGGGATGGCCAGAAGGTTTATACGACGGATGTAGTCGTCGACGAGCAGGAGTTTGCTGAAAGCAAGGCTGCGGCGTCAGGCGGACAGGGCGGAGGATATCAGAACAGTGGATATCAGAACAGCGGATATCAGAAGCCGGCTGCTGCAGCATCCGGAATTCCGGCTCCGTCAGAAGCATCTGTGGGAGATGGATTCATGAATATTCCGGACGGGATCGATGAGGAGCTTCCGTTCAACTAATCTGTTATTTTCAGGAGGACAGTGCAATGGCATTCAATAAAGAAAAAGGCGATGCGCCGATGAAGAGACGCGGCGGCGGTATGCGCAGAAGAAAAAAAGTCTGTGTTTTCTGCGGCAAGGATAATGAGATCGATTACAAGGATGTAAACAAGCTGAAAAGATACGTATCGGAGAGAGGCAAGATCCTTCCGAGAAGAATTACGGGCAACTGCGCGAAGCATCAGCGCGCTCTGACTGTGGCGATCAAGAGAGCACGCCACGTTGCGCTTATGCCGTACGTACAGGACTGATACAGATCCGGCATAGTTTTGGCAAATGTTTGAGACAGCCTGCATATCAGAGATGGTGTGCAGGCTTTTTTGCTGTTTTTTCTGTATCTTGCACACAGTCACGAAAAGAATCTCTATGACCGCGTCGATGAGTTTTTGTACTTCCCCTTATGAGAACTTTGTGGTAAACTGTGGTATCATAGTAAACGATGAGAGCCGTTTCTTATACAACAGACCGAATGGCAAAAGCTTTCCGATGCCGCATGACTGCAGGGATATCCAATCAGTGCGGATCCTGACGGGGACAGGGCATCGAAGAAGCATCGCAGTGTTTTCCTTCAGGAGATTGCTTCACAATATGCGGCGTGTGAGGAGGGACAGATATGAAAAAAGACAGGACGGAAAATAAAAACCAGCTGAGATACAGCGGAAAACTTCTGCGGCACTGGTACTGGTGTGTGCTGCTTTGCCTTCTGCTGCTGTTCCTGACAGCGGCGGTGCTGTATATTGATACCCTGGCAGGATGTATTGTCGGGGGATTTTCCCTGGTGCTTTATCTGACGATCGTTCTGCTTGATGTTTATTATCGGCCGAAGGTGATGCTGGAGCTGATTGATTTCTCACAGCGCTTCGGAGGCGTGGAGAAGGATATTCTGGATGAAATGATGATTCCTTACGGGTTTGTGCTGCCGGACGGGCGCATCGCCTGGATGAATCAGCAGCTCTGTGAGATGACAAAGCGGGACAGGGAATGCCATAAGAATATTTCGTCCGTTTTTCCGGAGCTGACTGCGTCCGGATTTCCCGCTGAAGGCGAAGAGACAACGGTTGAGATAGACTACAGCGACCGGAAATACCGGGTCGTAATGAAACGGCTCCGGCTGAAAGACGTGCTGGAGGGCATGGACGTTGCGGAACTGACGGGGGAAGACTGCAGCGTGATCGGGCTGCATTTTCTGGACATCACGGAGCTGACCCGTCTCGAGAAGGAGAATTTTGAACAGAAGCCGGCAGTCGGCCTTCTGTATGTGGACAACTATGATGAGGCGATGGACAGCGTGGAGGATGTGCGCCGTTCAATGCTGGGGGCGCTGGTAGACAGGCGGATCACGAAATACGTGATCTCGGCCGGAGGGCTGATCAAGAATCTCGAAAAGGACAAGTATCTGCTGGTGATGAACCGTGTGAGCCTGAATGCGCTTATGGAAGACCGTTTTTCTCTTCTGGAAGACGTGAAGACGGTCAACCTGGGTAATTCCATGAATGTGACGGTCAGCATCGGCGTTGGGACGGATAACGGCAATTATACGGAGAATTTTGAGGCGGCTCATGTCGCGATCGAGATGGCGCTTGCCCGCGGCGGCGATCAGGCTGTGGTCAAGGACGAGGACAGGATATCGTTTTTCGGCGGTAAGACGCAGCGCTCGGAGAGCAATACCCGGGTACGGGCCCGTGTCAAAGCACAGGCGCTTCGTGAACTGATCAGCGCGCGTGAACGCGTGGTCGTCATGGGACATAAGAACACGGATATCGATTCTCTGGGAGCGGCAGTCGGCGTCTGCAGCGCGGCCATGCGTTCCGGGAAGCCGGTGCATATCGTGCTGGGCGATATTACCGCGGGCATCCGTCCCTGGGTAAATTCCCTGAAAGACAATCTGGAGTACGCGGAGGATGTGTTTGTTACGCATGAGCGTGCGATCCAGCTGACCAACGAAAATACTGTGGTTGTTGTAGTAGACACGAACCGTCCGAGCATGGTGGAGTGCGAGGAGCTCCTGTATCTGACAAAGACGATCGTTGTGCTGGATCACCACCGCCAGGGCGCGGACAAGATCGAGAATGCGGCGCTTTCCTATATCGACCCGGCGGTGTCTTCCACCTGTGAGATGATCACTGAGATCCTGCAGTATTACGAGGAAGGCGTCCGGCTGAAGCCTTACGAGGCAGACTGTGTGTACGCGGGAATCATCATCGACACGAACAACTTTATGGCCAAGACCGGTATGCGCACCTTTGAGGCGGCCGCTTATCTGCGCAGGAACGGCGCGGACGTGACGCGGGTGCGGAAGGTATTCCGCAACGATATGGCGACCTACAAGGCACGCGCGGAGGCGGTCCGGCATGCAGAGCTGTTTATGGACAGCTACGCGATCAGCGTCTGCCCGAGTCAGGGCATCGAAAGCCCGACTGTGGTCGGTGCGCAGGCGGCGAATGAGCTTTTGAATATCATTGGTGTGAAAGCTTCGTTTGTTCTGACGGATTTTAACGATAAGATTTACATCAGCGCCCGCGCGATCGATGAGGTAAATGTGCAGCTGGTCATGGAACGTATGGGCGGCGGCGGCCATATGAATATCGCCGGAGCACAGCTGACCGGCGTGGATACAGATCAGGCGAGGGTGATGCTCAAAGAGGTGCTGACGCAGATGACAAAAGAGGGTGCGATTTAAGGCGCTGTTCAGTGTATGCGCTAATGAATCGATGTGAGATGGAAACAGTATCATGATTCAGAATATAGCAGAAACAGAAAGGAACGGTAAGAGCATGAAAGTTATTTTATTACAGGATGTAAAGTCTCTCGGCAAAAAAGGCGAGATCGTGGAGGCGAGCGAAAGCTACGCCCGAAACGTGCTCCTGAGGAAAGGACTCGGCAAGGAAGCGACAGGGAAGAACCTGAACGATCTCAAGCTGCAGAAGGCCAATGCCGACAAGCTGGCGAAGGAAGCGCTTGCGGCGGCTCAGAAGCTGGGAGAAGAACTGAAGGATAAAGAGATTCGGGTCGCGGTCAAAGCCGGAGAAGGGGGACGCGTATTCGGTTCCGTTTCTTCAAAAGAGATCGCGGAGGAAGTACAGAAACAGCTGGGAGCGGAGATCGATAAGAAAAAGATCATACTTGACGCTCCGATTAAAACACTCGGCGTGACGCAGGTGCAGATAAAGCTGCATACGAAAGTGACGACGCAGATTCTTGTGCATGTCGTAGAGCAATGATCCGGAGGGAAGGCTGTGGAGGAAACATTATTAAAAAGAGTGATGCCGCACAGTACGGAAGCGGAACAGTCGGTCATCGGCGCGATGCTGATGGACCGGGATGCCGTGACCGTTGCGTCTGAGCTGCTGATCCCGGATGATTTCTATCAGAAACAGTACGGGATTCTTTTTGATGCGATGACGGCGATGTACCGCGAGGATAAGCCGATCGATCTTGTCACGCTGCAGAACCGCCTCAAGGAGATGGATGTACCGCCGGAGCTCTCCAGCATGGAGTTTGTGCGCGATATGATCACCTCCGTGCCGACCTCCGCGAACGTCAAATACTATGCGCAGATCGTTTCGGAAAAGGCGCAGCTGCGCCGGCTGATCCGGACAAGCGAGGAAATTGCTTCATCCTGCTATGCCGGGAAAGAGACCACGGAAGCGATCATGGAGGATTCGGAAAAAAAGATCTTTCAGGTGCTTCAGCAGAAGGGCGGCGAGGATTTTACCCCCATCAAGGAGATTGTTCTGAACGCGCTCGACCGGATTGAAGCGGCAAGCCGGTCCAAAGGAAGCGTCACGGGGCTTGCGACCGGATTTATCGATCTGGATTACAAGACATCCGGCTTTCAGCCGTCAGATCTGCTGCTGATCGCGGCGCGCCCATCCATGGGAAAGACTGCTTTTGCCCTGAATATTGCGGAATATATGGCGTTTCGCAACAATCTGACGGTGGCGCTGTTCAGTCTGGAAATGTCTAAAGAACAGCTGGTGAACCGTCTCTTTGCGATGGAATCCCGTGTGGATTCCCAGGCGCTGCGCACCGGCAATTTAAATGATAACGACTGGACCAGCCTGATCGAGGCGGCAGGTGTGATCGGAAAGTCAAACCTGATCATTGACGATACGCCGGGTATCTCTGTCTCCGAGCTGCGCAGCAAATGCCGAAAATATAAGCTGGAGCACAATCTCGACATTATCATGATCGACTATCTGCAGCTGATGACGGGCAGCCGCCGTTCTGAGTCGAGACAGCAGGAGATTTCAGATATTTCACGTTCTCTGAAAGAGATCGCCAGAGAGCTGCAGGTGCCGGTCGTGGCACTGTCTCAGCTTTCCCGTGCCGTCGAGCAGCGCCCGGATCACCGGCCGATGCTTTCGGACTTAAGAGAATCCGGTGCGATCGAGCAGGACGCGGACGTGGTTATGTTCCTGTACCGCGATGATTATTACAATCATGACACACAGAAAAAAGATGTGGCAGAGGTCATCATAGCCAAGCAGAGGAACGGCCCGATCGGGACGGTGGAGCTGGCATGGCTGCCGCGCTTTACGAAGTTTGCAAACATGAAAAAATGATATTGACGCCGCATCCTGTCACAAGTCGGCTTCGGACACACTCTCGCTTATAAAAAAACGCAGCGGTACTAAGCGCAACCTTCGCCAATGGCTCGGTTTTGCAAAGTACCGGCGTTTTTTAATAGTCCGAAGCCAACCAGTGGCAGGATGCGGCTGTTTTTCATATGTGAAGATCTCTGCATATTTTCTCTCAGGTAATTGGTTCTACTTTCCTGTTGTTTCTCATATATTTATAGTAAACGACGTAAGCCGTTTTACTTTGCGTCAGACGCAAGGCTGTCTCCTGCTCATGCGTCTGTACTGTGAAGGTACTGAACAGTTATGGATTCATAAGAAAATCCGGCTGCGCGGGAATCGGCCCGGGCAGATGGATATGTTTCGGGGGAGAGTGCTTTATGAGGGAGACGAAGGAGAACGGACAGGTGCTGTATTCCGTGTCGGAGGCGGTGCGGGAAACCGGCGTGCCGTCGCATGTACTGCGGTACTGGGAGGACGAGCTGGGGCTTGAGATCCGCCGGACAGCGCAGGGACACCGCATTTACAGTGAAGAGGATCTTGCGGTTTTCCGGAAGGTCAAAGATCTGAAGGAAAAGGGAATCCAGCTGAAGGCGATCCGCCTGTTGCTTGAAAAGTCGGGGGAAGGCACGCAGCTGTCGGAGCTGCTCGGGCAGGGCCTGTATGAAAGGCAGGAAACGACCGCAGAGGAACGGGAAATAACAGCTGCAAAGCAAGAGACGGCAGCTGTGAATCGGGGACTGAATGAACAGCTGGAACAGACTGAACCGGCCGGGGGAGTGGAATATGAAGTTCTTCCGAAGTCGGAAACGGGCACTTATCAGCTTTTTGAGACGATGCTTCGCAGCCTGATCAGTGAAGAGGTTGCCGGACAGAATGAGAAGCTGGAGGCGGAGCTGGCGGATCTGATCCGCGATGAAATAGAGGAACTGTACATACAGCTTCGGCGGGATCCGGGAGAAGAAGAAGCGGCTGCTGCGCAGATGCAGAGGACCGGAAGAGCGGTCACGGGTGGCTGCCGTGAAAGCCTGCTTCGAAGAATAAAAAGATTTTTCCTGCCCGGCCCTGCGCATAAAAAAAGAGGCGGCTGCTCACCGCCTCAAAACGCCTGATTACTCTGCGGAGATAGCTCCTGTCGGGCAGGCAGCTTCACATGTACCGCACTCAAGACAGACATCCGGATCGATCACATACTTGCCATCGCCCTCGGAGATCGCGTCTGCCGGGCACTCACCTGCGCATGTTCCGCAAGCAACACATTCATCAGAAATAACGTATGCCATGATTTGTTCCTCCTTTTTGATATTTTTAAAATCGTGAAGAGTTCCTCTCGGAATCTTTGCCTTATTCTAATACAAAACAGCAAAATAGACAAGTCTAATCTGATAATCAACGTGTTTTTTATGGGCCATTTATGATAATGTCCTTATATACCACAAGAGAAAATGTCCC
>JAJQIL010000128.1 GCA_021199235.1 Lachnospiraceae bacterium
TTTGGGACATTTTCTCTTGTGGTATATAAGGACATTATCATAAATGGCCCATAAGGACATATTTTGTGCAAAAAACAGCTTGACGTACACAAAACGTTAGAGTATACTAACCTAAGGTTGACAGAAGAAACAATGATTTGTTTTGTGAAAGGGGACGATGATATGCCGCTTAGCATGGCAGCGACCGGAGAAGAGAATGTGATCAGGAGGATTGGCGGAAAAGAGGAGACGCGGCTTTTCCTGGAGAAGCTGGGATTTGTCGTGGGAAGTGTGGTCACCGTGATCTCTGAGGCCAGCGGGAACCTGATCGTGAACATCAAGGACTCCCGGGTCGCCATCGGCAAAGAGATGGCCAACCATATTCTGGTATAGTGTATATCAGATCCGGCAATCTGCTGCATTTGCATTATATGGAGCATTAATTGTAAATATTCAGTGGGAAGAAAAAAGGAGGACATTATGAAAACATTGAGAGATGTTACGGTAGGGGAGACTGTCACAGTCCAGAAGCTTACCGGCGACGGCCCGATCAAAAGACGGATCATGGACATGGGCATTACAAAGGGTGTGGAGATATTTGTCCGTAAGGTAGCGCCTTTGGGAGATCCGGTTGAAGTTACGGTGCGGGGATATGAGCTGTCTCTTCGCAAAGAGGACGCGCAGATGATACAGGTTTCCTGATGCGTGCCGCGCGGCAGATGGAAGGTTTTTTATATCACATTCAGTAACAGAAGGATATTTTTTTACATAATGGTTAGAGACATCGTACTGATATCAGAAACGTAAAACTTATGACAGGATATTATAACTATTAACAGAATACCATAACCTCTGGCAGAATATTAAAACCTCTGGTAGCAGTTTCGAACAAAACCGGTTACAGCATGGTTCTATCAATCAGGAAAGAAGGAGAAAGACATGGCGATCAAAATTGCACTTGCGGGCAACCCGAACTGCGGCAAAACGACACTGTTTAATGCGCTGACGGGTTCCAACCAGTACGTCGGCAACTGGCCGGGCGTGACAGTTGAAAAAAAAGGCGGTAAGCTGAAAGGGCAGAAGGACGTGGAGATCATGGACCTTCCGGGCATTTATTCCCTCTCCCCGTACACGCTGGAAGAAGTCGTGGCAAGAAACTATATCATCAGTGAGCATCCGGATGCGATCATCAATATCATCGATGGTACAAATATCGAGCGTAACCTGTATCTGACTACGCAGGTGATCGAGCTTGGCATCCCGGTGGTGCTGGCCGTCAACATGATGGACCTGGTGGAGAAGAGCGGCGATAAGATCAATACAAAAGCGCTCTCAAAGAGTCTGGGCTGCGATGTGGTAGAGATTTCCGCCATGAAGGGCACCGGGATCGACGAGCTGTCAAAGAAGGCGGTAGCTGCCGCCAACTCGAAAAAAGCGGTGAGCCGTGTACATAAGTTTGCCGATGAGGTAGAGGATGCGATTGAAAAAGTTGAGGCTAAGCTGGGCAACAGCAGCGTCGCGGACGCGCAGAAGCGTTTCTTCGCGATCAAGCTTCTGGAGAAGGATGACAAGATCGCGGAGCAGATGAAGAGCGCACCGGATGTATCTGCGGAGATCAAAGCGCTGGAAGAGGCGTTTGACGACGACACCGAGAGCATCATCACAAGTGAACGTTACGCTTATATTTCTTCTATTATCGGTTCCTGCGTGAAAAAAACCGCGGCGAAGGAAAAACTGACGACTTCGGATAAGATCGACCGGATCGTGACCAACCGGATCCTGGCCCTGCCGATTTTTGCGCTGGTCATGTTCCTGGTATATTATATCGCGATGTCGACCATCGGTGCGGCAGCGACAGACTGGACGAATGACAATCTCTTCGGCGACGGCTTCCATCTCTTTGGTATCGGCACATCGGCATGGTCGGAGGCGGACGAAGAATACGCGGGAGCGGCTGAGGTCGTGACCGGTTTTATTGATTACGCGTCAGAGCAGGGCATGGATGCGGACGCGATCGCTGAGGCGCTCGATGAGGAGTCAGACGAGTACGACGCAGACGCGGCTGCTGAAGCGCTTACTGAACTGATCGCGATGTTTGACGAAGACTCTGTTGCGGAGTATACTGTAGAAGATGAAGAAACATTGGAGGTCTCTGACGCGGAAGCTTCTTATGAAGATCTGACCGCGGCGGCTGAGGTGTATGCGGCATATGAATACACCGCTCCGGAGATGGGAGACTACGGCATTTATATCCCGAGTATCCCGATGCTCTTTGAGAGTGCGCTGAACGCGCTGAACTGTGCAGACTGGCTCTCCGGTCTGGTGCTTGACGGTATTGTGGCAGGTATCGGCGCGGTGCTCGGCTTCGTTCCACAGATGCTGGTGCTGTTCATCCTGCTGGCGTTTCTTGAGTACTGCGGCTACATGGCACGTATCGCGTTTATCCTGGACCGTATCTTCCGCAGATTCGGCCTTTCCGGAAAATCCTTCATTCCGATGCTGGTCAGCATGGGCTGCGGTGTTCCGGGCGTTATGGCAAGCCGTACGATTGAAAATGAAAAAGACCGCCGGATGACGATCATGACGACGACGTTCATCCCCTGCGGCGCCAAGGTTCCGTTTATTGCGATGGTGGCAGGTGCTCTGCTTGGCGGCAATCCGCTGGTAGCTACTGCGGCTTACTTCATCGGTGTGGCGGCTGTCATCTGCTCCGGTATTATTCTGAAAAAGACAAAGATGTTCGCCGGCGATCCGGCTCCGTTTGTCATGGAACTTCCGGCATATCACTGGCCGAAGGTCAGCGCAGTGCTCCGCAGCATGTGGGAGCGCGGCTGGTCATTCATTAAGAAAGCCGGTACGATCATCCTGCTCTCTACGATCGTCATCTGGTTTACGACTTACTTTGGATTTACGGAGGACGGATTCCGCATGCTGGCGGAGGACGAGATTGACCACAGCATTCTGGCTGCAATCGGCGGCGCGATCGCCTGGATCTTTATCCCGCAGGGCTGGGGCAACTGGCAGGCGGCTGTGGCTTCCATTACCGGTCTCGTGGCAAAGGAAAATATTGTAGGTACAATGGGAATCCTTTATGCGAATGGTGATGGCACCGTATGGCAGAATATGCAGACCGCGTTCACTGCGGGCGGTTCCTCAGTAGCTGCTGGGCTCTCCTTCCTGCTCTTTAACCTGCTGTGCGCACCGTGCTTCGCAGCGATGGGTGCAATCAAACGGGAAATGAACAATATCAAATGGTTCTGGTTCGCAATCGGCTATCAGTGCGGTTTTGCCTATCTGGTATCTCTGGTGGTATATCAGCTGGTAGGCCTGACGACCGGAGAGTGCAGCTTCGGCATCTTCACGATCGTGGCGCTTGTTATCGTCGTGCTGTTCCTCTATATGCTGTTCCGTCCGGATCCGAATAAGGAGACCGGGAAAGCCGGAAAGGCTGTGAGAGCAACGATCTGAAAATAGAATTGTGAAAGTATAGAACGGCTAACGTATTCGCAAAACAGGAGAAAGGAGTCAGAGCATGGGAACAGTGATCGTAGGAGGAATCCTTGTTGTTGTCGTAGCGCTCATCATCCGCAGTATGATCAAAGATAAAAAAGCCGGGAAATCCCTGCAGTGCGGCGGCGACTGCAGCCACTGTAAAGGGCATTGTGAATGATATTTTGCAGAATGGTATGTATGAAAAGCGCTGCCATAAAGCTTTGCTAAATATGCTGTGCCGGAAATATTCTGACTGAAAATGTTTTTGCCGGGATTTATAAATTCCCTCTTGTAATTTTGTGAAAAACGTGTATAATAAATTCTGTTCGACAGAAATATCTCTCGAACAGAATTTATTCAGGAAGTATAGCTCAGCTGGGATGAGCGTTCGCCTCACACGCGAGAGGTCAGGAGTTCGAGCCTCCTTACTTCCATCGCAATACTTCCGTTTGATATTCAGTCTGAGAAGTGTTGCAGTACAATTACATATGGGCTTGTAGCTCAGTTGGGAGAGCGTTCGGTTCGCATCCGAGAGGTCGAGGGTTCGAATCCCTTCAGGTCCATGTTAAAAAGAGTTCTGGTCATGAAGATCAGAACTTTTTTTATCCCCTTATTCCCTGTTCAGCTTTGCAGCCTTGCCGAACAGCAGAAAACCGATGATGAAGAGGACAGCGAGAACGGCGACTCCCGCGTTTGCAAGGCCGGTAATCTGCGCGACAACACCGACCAGAAATGTGCCCATGAAAGAGGCACCCTTGCCAAAAATATCGTAGATGCCGAAATATTCGCCGGATTTTTCAGGCGGAATGATCTTTGCAAAATAGGAACGGGACAGTGCCTGAATGGCGCCCTGGAACATACCGACACAGACGGCGAGAAGCCAGAATTCCCATTGACGGTCCAGCTGGATCGCAAAAAGAGCGATAAGTGTGTAGGCACCAATGCAGAACCGGATGAGCTGGTCTGTACGGAAGCTTTTGGAAAGGCGGCCAAAGATCAGCGCAAACGGAAAGGCAACGATCTGAGTCACAAGCAGGGCAAGCAGAAGACCTGTGCTGTCGAGCCCCAGTGCACTTCCGTAGGCGGTTGCCATATCGATGATGGTGTACACGCCGTCGATAAAGAAAAAGAATGCAAGCAAATAATAAAAGATATTTTTCTGTCTGAAGATTTCCGCGAAGGTATGACCGAGACGGGAAAAGCTGTCCCGTACCAGTGAGGCTTTCCGGGTTGTATTACTGTCCATGCCGGCTGCATGGTTCCCCTGACCGGAAAAATTTTCACTGCCGGACTGTCCGAATGCATGATCGGTGACAAAATGTGTCTGCTTATAATTTTTCAGAAGCGGCAGTGTGACAAGCAGCCACCAGGCGGCATTTAAGAAAAATGCGATCGTCATAGCTGTCCGAAACGTAATTCCGATCGAATCATAGAGCAGCACGAAGACGAGCGAGATCACGAACGGAATGCAGCTTCCGATATATCCCCAGGCATAACCGCTGGAAGAGACGGAGTCGAATCGTTCTTCTGTTGTGATATCCGTGAGCATCGAGTCATAGAAGATCAGGCTGGCGTTGAATCCGATCTTTGCGACTACGAAGACAGCCAGAAAGATGATCCATGAAGTCGGTACAGAAAGTGCGGCGCAGCCGATTATGCCGACCATCATGCAGATCGTAAACAGCGGTTTTTTGTAATTCTGCGTGTCCGCGATGCTTCCGAGCACCGGACCGATCAGCGCGACTGCAATGGTTGCAACTGACGCCGCGTAGCCCCAGTATGCGAGATAATCCACTTCACTGATGCCGGCCGAGTCTGCCAGATAATTAAAGTAGATCGGCAAAATTGTCGCGACGAGCAGCACAAAAGCGGAATTGCCCACGTCGTAGAGGATCCAGTAGATTTCAAGCCGGGTCAGATGCTCTTTATTTGCGCTGCCGGCATTGATTTTTCTGTTGTGTCTGCTGCCGGTGCTGTTCTTATTCTCACTCATATTTTTGTACTCCCTGTTTTTTCTTTTTCCGGTTACGGTTCCTTCACATACGTTCGATTGTTTATGGTAATTGTTTCATGATCATTCAAAATTCCGGTGAAAGCGTTCAGGCAGCTTTTTCCCGCTGCGCAGACATTCGTCAAACTGTTCCTGCAGTGAGACAGCCAACGGGACCGCGTTTTCATAAAGTTCCCGCAGCTTTCGGTTGCTTTCATCACAGAGCGGATTGTCTTTTCACTGGTTCATCAGCCCGTTCATCTCATGGTATTGTCCGATGAGCTTCATAATGGAGTTGATCGTGCCCTGCTTTAGCGGATTCGGTGCACGGAAAAGATCCTTTATAAAGCGCATTCCGCGCAGCGAGGACTGCACTTTTCTGATATCCATCGAAGGGAAAAACGGCGCGATCGCTTCCGCTGTATCTGAATCTGTATAAATGAGGTTTGCCGAATGAAAGCCTGCCGGGTCTTCATTGTCTTCACGGAGCAGATATTTTTCAAATTCCGCCTCAATCTCCAGGTGCGCGACACCACTGCGTGAAATCTGCTGTTCAATATATGGGTGGCATTCACTGTCCAGAGTGAAGTGGCAGATATAGCCGAGCAGGTAGGCGTACTGGCTGCTGTCACGTCCGTATTTGCGGATGACTGAGAGAGCGTGGCGAAAAAAAGGGGCAGCTCCCGCTTCATGAAGATGTGTGCCGTACCGCTGTACCTGATTTCTGCACCACGGGTGATAGAAAAAGAAAATGTCCGGCCCCTGAAGCCCTTCCCGGTAGGCCGCGTTGAAGCAGCTGGTAAGCGCGTTTAAAGAGTCATTCATGTGATTGCGGACGTCAGTGCCAAAACGATCATGGGCGTATATTGCGGGCATAGAAGCTTCCTCCTGTATACTTTTCTTTTTGCTGCTGTTATTATTTCCCGAACGGCAGGCCACAGACTGCCTGTTGTTCATGACTATGAAATATATTTTACCACGAAATTGAGAAAATCACAGGTATTTTATGTAAAATAAAAAGCACACCTGATTTTACAAAAAATTCAGGAAATTTTTTATAAAAGAAAACAGTGAAACACTGAAGAATGGGGAAATATATCACAGATGATAAGAATAAAATCACAAAAACGCTTGCACTATTAAAAGTACTGTGATATAGTATTTCTGTGATTGATCCCGCTGATCGTATCATAAAATAGCGAGAGTGCGAAAGGAGACGAGATAATGAGCATAATGAATTCGCTTTTTGATGGCAAAATCTATCCGGGAGAGCAGATTGTGCCAGCCAATCCGGAGTATGATAAGACCAATCGGGAGATAGACGCCCTGATGAAGAAGCTGGAAGAACGGCTTGACAAAGAAGAGTACGATATGGTAGAGGAGCTTTGTGATCTGCTTTCCGTCTCTGAGGATATTCAGAATAAGGAAATATTCAGATACGGAATGTCTATGGGACTGCGTCTCATGCGGGAAGCATATGAATCTCCCTGGCTGCGTGAGGAAAAAGAGCAGGAGAATGCTTAAGTGAATTTCGCCGGATAGGGGAGAAGCGCGTTCCCCTGTCCGATCATTACCTGTGAAAAACGTGACACAAATAAGAGCCACTGGTAAATGTGACCATATGGCTGAAGAACAGCTCGTATGGAGGATCCCCTCACAGTTGGATCAGGAAATCCTTATGTATTTGAATCATCACAGCTCTCCAAAGCGGCTTTTATCATCGCGACTGCAAGACTCTGCTTTGAGGGCGGAAGACTTTTCCAGAGAGTATCCAGTTCCTGGATTTCAGTTATCTCGTTGTTGACAAGCAGATCGCGCAGCAGATAATCCGGGGAGACCCGAAGAGTGTTACAGATATCGATCAGCAGCGGCAGGCTTGGAGCCTTGCTGGATTTTTCAGATTCAATCTGCCGCTCGTAGACAGGTGTGATATTTACCAGTTCCGCGAACTGTTCACCGCTGTAGCCGCGGTCCCTCCTTACTTCACCGATTCTTTTACCTATTGAGTTCTGATTCATTTTTATCATTTGTACCTCGTAAACAGTCAGACAGTTTTTTGTTCGTTTTCAGCATACATTAGGATTGTGGTTTTTGACAGATTCTGGTAGACTATTACATGTAAGCCTGTAGAATACACATGTAACTGTGATGGTACTGAACAGTTACATACAAACTATGTTCGAAATGGGCGGAAAGGGAAGAGTATGAGAGTAGAAAAAAAGTTTTATACGGAAGAAGCCCTGCTGTGGCAAAGGGCGGAGCAGATGGCTGCGGAAGAAACGGCAAATTGTTCTGAAGATGAATTGGGCGAAGACAAGCGGCCTCTTTCACAGAAAGAACAGGAATCCATGGATGAGGTTTTGAACGATCGGAAGAATCTCCTTCAGGTGATTCAGAGCGACCGGCTTGATTTTTTTGAAACAATATGCCAAAATGCCATGGAACTGGCAGAGGCGGCACCGCTTGATATTGTGGCGGAGACAGAGTCTTCTTTTGGAAAAATATCATTTCGCGCGGATCGGCTGATGATTCTTTCGTCCGCGCCGTCAAAGCTGAAAGAAATCCTTGTGATGCTGATCAGGGAAGCGGACAGTTCGGATTTTGCCGTGGGAGACGGCGGACTTCTGGAAATGACATTTGTGTTTTCATTTACTACGAAAAAATCCGGCAGAACCTCCAGATGACAGAAATACTTATGATTGCCGGAAGGTCTGATTTACGACTCCCCCGAATAGACTTTGTTAAGAAGTCGTTTCGGGGGAATTTCCTTGAAAGAGTACATAGAAGAACGGGTACTTACAATAGCGGAGTATATCATTGAGAGCAGGGCGACCGTGAGGGAGGCCGCAAAGCGGTTTGGGGTCAGCAAGAGCACAGTGCATATGGACATGACAAAACGCCTGACAGAGATTAATTCTTCCCTGTCGCAGGATGTGCGCAGAGTGTTGGACGTGAATAAGCAGGAGCGGCATCTGCGCGGAGGAATGGCTACGCGGGAAAAGTATCTTCACATGAAGGGCAATGAAGAATGAAGGGCTGAAAGAATGAACACAGTTTTTTTGCTTGACAAAAGACGTGGGAACTTTATAATAACTGATGGAAAACTTAAGGGAATATTTCGAGTTTATTCGAATTTTATTCAGTTTTTATATTTTTTTAATTCTATTTTTCTTGTTATTACATGCTGATTGTATTACTATGACTATCAGGTTTACTGTTGAAGGATAAAATTTTATGTACAGGTTACTTATGGTTTGCGTGTCAGCCGGTATTGCGGCGGGACTGGGTACCGGATTCGCCGGGATGTCAGCGACGACGGCGATCGTGCCGATGCTGGTGACATTTCTCGGAGTCCCGTGGTATGAGGCGGTAGGCATCGGGCTGGCTTCCGATGTGCTTGCCTCTGCGTGCTCCGCTTATGTTTATAAGAAGAATGACAATCTGGATATTAAGCACGGAATGATGATGGTAGCGGCGGTGCTGCTCATGACCATTCTGGGAAGTTATTTTTCACAATATATGCCGGATCTGGAGATGGGACGTCTGTCCGTCGTATTTACGACTTTTCTGGGGCTTCGTTTTATTCTCTTTCCTGCAACAAAGCAGGCAGAGCTTGGTCTCTTTATTCCAGAGAAATATCGCCCGCGGCTCTCTGTGATCTGCGGAGTTGTGATCGGATTTTACTGCGGATTTATGGGGCTGGGCGGCGGAATGATGATGCTGTTTATCCTGACGACGATTCTCCGCTATGATCTGAAGACAGCGGTCGGGACAAGCGTTTTTGTAATGACTTTCATTGCGTTTACCGGTGCCGTCTCGCATTTTTATTTCGGAGATGTTGTAAATTATATTCCGGCATTGGTGATCTGCGTTGTGTCTACTCTGATTGCCGCACTGGTCTCCGCGGCAATATCGAACCATCTGAAAGACAAGACGACGAACCGTGTGACTGGAGTCGTGCTGTTTGGGCTGGGGCTGATGATGCTGTGGGAGTCGTTCCTGTAGCGCCGATGAAACGCGAAGCGTTTTTTACATCATCGGCGCTAACTGCCGCCGGTGCTGCCTGCCAGTGGCAGGCGTTTAGCACCGACCGGAGCGGTAGCGGAGACGGAGCGAGGGCGCTGATCGTCCAGTGGACGGTGCTGAACATCCAGTGGATGTTCGCTTAGCACCGACCGTAGCGAAGCGGAGACGTTTAGCGCCGACCGAAGCGGAGCGGAGAGTGCTTCCATTAGCGCCGAGTGAAGCGGAGAGCGCTTTTAGAATATGACGCGGAACCGGAGGAACAGAAATGGATGCGATAGACAGAAAGAACGGGAAGGCACGTGGCCGGAATCCGGAATTTCTCTGCATGGGATTTCAGAAATGCGGTACGACGACCCTCTTTGAGATTCTAAAGCAGCATAAGGATATCGTGCTTTGCCGTGATGTAAAAGAGCCGATGTATTACCGTGTAGAAGGTCTGTGGTTTTTTGGACGGAAATGGTATTATAAGCGGCGTTATTACGGTCATATCGCAGTGGATGATCCGCGAAGATGCGGGGAAGTGAACGCCGGGCTGACATTTACCGGTTGTGCGAAAAAAATCTGCCATGATTTTTCATCTGATACAAAACTGATATTTATGATGCGCAATCCGGTGGATCGCGCATATTCTGCGTATAAATATTTTCTGGCACGCGGTTTTCTTCCGAAGGGCGCTGTGCATGAGGATCAGAAATACGGGCACGCAGAGGCGTTTGATCGTTATGTGCATTCGGTACTGGATGATCCTGCGCAGGAAAAGCAGATCATGCGGAAACGACTGAAATACCTTGTGTTTTCACAGAGTCGGTATTATTCCTGCATTCAGGAATATCTGGGAACTTTTCCGAAGGAGAATATCCATCTGGTCTTTTTTGAAGAATTTGTGCGCGATGAGAAGTCTGCCTGCCGGGAATTGTTTGACTTTATCGGGATCGAAGAGGATGAGAATGTCGACTGTTCGATTCGTGCCAACGAGGGGAATGAACGGGCTACTTCGGACGACGCGGCGAAAAAGTTCCAGATCATCAAAGGCTTCCATTATGGTTTCTACGAGTTTGTGGCGTTGACCTATTGGCTCCCTGACGCTTATAAGAAATTTAGAGGATATTATGACAGGAAACGAGAGGAGACTCTTCTGCCGGATGAGGATAAGAGCGTGATGCTTCCGCAGACAAGGGAATATCTGGAGGCATATTTTGCCGGGGAAGTACGTCAGATTGAGCGGCTTTCCGGCAGAAGCCTTGATAAACTCTGGTATCCGGCGGGGCCGTATCCTGATAAGACACAGGCCGCCGGGAGTACAGCCTGCTCCGGAAGACGCCCGGAAGATGCTGCTTAGAGACTTTTGTGATCTGCATTCGTGCGTCAGGCGGAGCAGGACAGGTGTAAGTCTCTTTGAGACAGCTTCTTAATCCGGCCGGATGTTTCCGGCTTCCACATTCGGCTCGATAAAATGTTCCCGCGAATAGTTCCAGAGCGTTTCGGAACCTTTCGCGGTATTTTTATTCCGGTTCAGTATCTGGCTAAGATGCACACCTTTTTCACTCCAGGATTTTCCGCCTGCTGCCGCGTTCAGCATGGCGGGTTGGATGTTGTCCATTGTACGGGCAAATTTCGCTTCCGCGGTTTCTTCTGCCTCGAATTCATCCCAGAGCGCGCGCATTTTTGCACCCTGATCCGGCGGAAGCAGGCCAAACAGACGTTCGGCAGCTGCAAGTTCCCGCTGCCGCTGCGTTTTTTTCCCTTCTTCGTCGTAGGCGTATGTATCCCCCGCGTCAATCTCCACGACATCGTGGATTAGCAGCATACTGATGGTCTTAAGCACATCAATTTTTTCGTTGGCGTATTCACTCAGGATCAGAGTCATGACCGCCATATGCCAGGCATGCTCCGCGTCATTTTCTTTTCTTGCGCCGTCAGACAGATACGTCTGACGCCCGATATTTTTTTCTTTATCCATTTCGAGGCAGAAGTCAAACTGCTGTTGGATTCTATTAGCGCCGATGAAACGCAAAGCGTTTTTAGCATCATCGGCGCGATCTGCCGACGAGCCAAGCGAGGGGGCGTTTCTATTGCTTTCCATAATAAATGTTCCTTTCTGTTATACTGCGTAAAACAACTTACTCCAGAATCCAGCTGTGCTGACGCACATCTGTCGCTGCTTCGCAGCTATATGATTCTGTCGTTGACTTATCAGGAAAAGCCCGCGAGCGCGCTTTTCTTTTGATAAGTCATATTGTACTGCGTTTTATTTTTCAAGTAAAGAGAGCAAATATAAATTGCATGCTGCGCGGCTCTATGTTATGATGCAGGTATCGTAACAATTCCGTATTTTTTCAGCTGCGAACAAACAATTACAGGAAATGACAAAATTTTTTTGCCTTTCGCTATAAAAAAGTTCAGGGAGGATTACAGGATGAAGTATGGAGAATTTTTGCCGGAGAAGGGGACGATCGGCTTTGTGGCGCCTTCTTTCGGGGTGAATATTGAACCTTATAAAAGCGCGTTTGAGAACGCGCAGCGGCGCTGGAAACGGCAGGGCTACCGGCTGGATCCGGGGCCGAACTGCTATGCGGGGGAAGGAGTCGGCATCAGCAATACACCGGAAAAATGCGGGAAAGAGCTGACGGAATATTATCTGTCTGAGAAAAATGACTGCCTGATCTCCTGCGGAGGCGGCGAGTTGATGTGCGAGATTCTGGACTATATGGACTGGGATGCGATCGCCGGGGCGGCGCCGAAGTGGTATATGGGTTTTTCAGATAATACGAATATGACGTATCTGCTGGCGACGATCTGTGATACGGCTTCCGTCTATGGGCCCAATGCGGCTTCTTTTGGCATGAAGCCTCAGCATAAATCACTGAAGGACGCATTCTCGATTCTGACAGGGACAGGTCGGCAGGGAGACCCGGAACGGCAGGTGGGTCAGGATCTGCGGGCGGGTCTGGAAAAGGCAGGCAAACCAGGCAATGTTCCGGTTTTCCGGGTACAGGGGTATCCGAAGTGGGAGCGGGAAGGAAAGAAGGATGAGGAGAATCCGCTTGCCGGATATCATCTGACAGAGCGCAGGGTGCTGAAATTTTATGATGGCTGGACAATCGTATCGGGCGCCGGCATTCCGGAGACGGTGTTTGAAGGACGGCTGCTGGGCGGCTGCATGGACTGTCTGGTGAATCTGCTCGGGACCTGTTATGACCGGACCGGCGATTTTCTGGAAAAATACAAAGAGGATGGGATCATCTGGTTTCTGGAGGCCTGTGATCTGAATGTGTTTGCAATTCGACGCGCAATGTGGCAGATGGAACACGCAGGATGGTTCCGGTATGTGAAAGGATTCCTGATCGGCCGGCCGCTTAGCGGTCTGGATCCGATGATGAACCTTGACCGGTATCAGGCAGTGCTTGACGTAGCCGGACGAAAGGGAGTGCCGGTCGTTATGGACGTGGATCTGGGGCATCTGCCGCCGATGATGCCGATGATCACAGGCAGCTATGCTGCTGTGCGCGTGAGCGGAAATGATATTTGTGTGGATATGGAACTGCGGCCGTAAAAACAAAGAAGCCCCTGTAGCTGTTACAAGGGCTTCTTTCATCTTATTACGATTCAGAGCAGTTACGATATTTTATATCGGAGAAAAGAATCTGCTGCGTAAGGCCGGGCATCTGATTACAGCCGCGGTTTTAAATATTCCATCAGAAGATCTACGCATTCCTCCACGGTATGGTTTGTCGTGTCAATCCGCACATCCGGGTGCTCCGGCTTCTCGTAAGGGCTGGTGATGCCGGTAAAGTTTTCAATCTTTCCCTCACGGGCAGCCGCATACAGACCCTTTACATCGCGCCGCTCACATTCTTCGATCGGGGTATCGATATAGACTTCGATAAAGCTGTCCCCGATGATCTCTTTCGCCTTTCTCCGGTCATGGACAAAGGGGGAGATGAAAGAGGTCAGGACGATCAGCCCGGCATCGTTCATCAATTTGGAAACCTCAGCGATCCGGCGGATATTTTCAATACGGTCCGCTTCGGTGAAACCGAGATTCTTATTCAGACCAAGACGTACGTTGTCGCCGTCGAGCAGCATGGTGTGCTTGCCCAGAGAGACCAGACGTTTCTCAAGAGCGTTGGCAAGGGTGGACTTACCTGAGCCGGAAAGACCGGTGAACCAGATGGTGCAGGCCTTCTGGTCGAGCTGGTGTTCACGGAACTCTCTGGTGATGTCCATGGTATGCCAGGTAAGGTCGCGGCTGCGGCTGATGGACTGAGTGATGACGCCGCAGGCCGAGGTTGCGTGGCTGATGCGGTCAATCAGGATCAGAGAGCCGAGAGCCTTGTTATTTTCAAAAAGATCAAACACAAGGTTGGACGATACAGAGATGTCGCACTGTGTGATCTCGTTTTTGTAGATTTCTTTTGCGGGAACTTCGCGGCCGGTGTTGACATCTATCTTATGTCGGATGCGAAGAACCGTCGCCGGTATTTTCTGGGTTCCGGATTTGAGCAGATAATTCTTCCCTTCTACAAGCTTGGTGTCATCCATCCACAGCAGGGTGGCGGAAAACATGGTATTTACATGCAGATCCGGGTCCTTTGTGAGGACGCAGCCGCGGGAAACATCGATCTCCGTATCGAGCTGGATCGTGACCGGATGCCCGATACCGGACGTTTCGACAGAGCGGTCGCCTTCCAGAATGGCCTTTACCGTAGACGTTTCGCGGCTGGGAAGCACCGTCACGGCATCCCCTACCGAGATGCTGCCGCTTTCAATTTCTCCCTGAAATCCGCGGAAGCTGCGGTTCGGCCGGCAGACGCGCTGCACCGGCATGGAGAATTCTGCGTCGGTCGGCTTTTCACTGACATCGACGGTCTCCAGATAGTGCAGAAGGGTCGGGCCTTTGTACCAGGGCATTTTCCGTGATTTTTTCGTAATGTTATCGCCGTTGGTAGCGGAGACCGGGATGATCTGTACGCTGTGATAGTCAAATTCGGCCAGAAGGATCCGGATCTCTTTCTTAATCTTCTTAAAGCGCTCCTGACTGTAATTGATCAGATCCATTTTGTTGATGGCGAATACGACATGACGGATGCCCATCAGAGAGCAGATCCGGGTGTGACGCCGGGTCTGTGTGAGAACGCCCTGACTGGCGTCCACGAGGATCACGGCAAGATCGGCAAAGGATGCGCCGACCGCCATATTGCGGGTATACTCTTCATGTCCCGGTGTGTCCGCAACGATAAATGAGCGGTGTTCGGTCGTAAAGTAGCGGTACGCCACGTCAATAGTGATGCCCTGTTCGCGTTCCGCCATCAGCCCGTCCAGAAGGAGGCTGTAGTCGATATTGCCGTCATTGGAACCCACTTTTGATTCCAGCTCGAGCGCGTCCTTCTGATCGGCAAACAGAAGCTTGGCGTCATAAAGCATATGCCCGATCAGGGTGGATTTTCCGTCGTCCACGCTTCCGCATGTGATAAATTTTAACAAGGAATCCATTAAAAATATCCCTCCCGTTTCCGTTTTTCCATGCTGGCCGCGCCGCCGTCTTTGTCGATTACCCGGCTTGTCCGCTCAGAGGACACGGCGCTTAAGGTCTCTTCAATGATCCCGTCGATCGTATCAGCCTCAGACTCCACACCGCCGGAGAGCGGATAACAGCCCAGCGTGCGGAAGCGCACCTTCTTCATCATCGGTTTTTCACCGGGAAGCAGCCGCATGCGGTCGTCGTCCACCATGATCAGATTTCCGTCGCGTTCGACAACCGGCCGTACCGCAGCATAGTAGAGCGGCACGATTTCGATATTTTCACGCTTGATATACTGCCAGATGTCCTTTTCTGTCCAGTTCGAGATCGGGAAGACGCGAATGCTTTCGCCTTTGTTGATCTCCGTATTGAACAGCTTCCACATCTCCGGCCGCTGATTCTTCGGATCCCAGACGTGATCCGCGTTGCGGAAGGAAAAAATACGCTCTTTCGCGCGGCTCTTTTCCTCGTCGCGCCGTCCGCCGCCGAAGGCAGCAGTGAAGCCGTATTTGTTGAGCGCCTGCTTGAGGGCCTGCGTCTTCATGATGTCCGTATAGGCGGCGCCATGGTCAAACGGATTGATTCCCTGCGCCACGCCTTCCTGATTGATGTATTCCAGCATCTCGATGCCGTACTTTTCCGCAACCTTATCGCGGAATTCAATCATTTCATGGAATTTCCAGGTGGTGTTTACATGCAGAAACGGAAAAGGCGGCTTTTCCGGATAAAAAGCTTTGAGTGCGAGATGCAGCATTACGGAGGAGTCCTTGCCGATGGAATACAGCATGACCGGCTTTTCACACTCCGCGACGACCTCGCGCATGATGTAGATGGATTCCGCCTCAAGTTTGTCTAAATGATTCATAGTTCATGGTCTCCGGGTAAAATAGTTCTTTTCGTTTTAATACGGTTTGAAACTTGTTTAATATGTTACATGTGCGTCACATTTTTGTAATCATATCACTTTTTCGACGCTCTGCCAAGGTGTTTCATGAGAGAATTATTGAAGATTTTGTGATACTCAGTTGAAATAGAGCATGAAAAAGGCAGCGCGGGAGTGCACTGCCTTCATATGAGTCGTCAGGCAGGAGAGATTCAGACCGCCTCCTGCCCGATCATATGGAAAAATTGCACCGACTGATCCGGATATGGGTTTACAGGCGGTTCAGTTCCTCAACCAGCTTCTCCAGCTCCGCCGTAGAGCAGGTGCCGAAGGTCACCAGATTCCGCAGCGGCATGGAGATCATCATAGCGTCGTTCATCTCATCGGAGACAGCTTCCGCTGACGCGGATGCTTCATCCTTTGGCGCATCCTCCGGGGCAGCGAATACGGAAAGCATCTTTGCCTGCCACTCTCTGAGGAAAGGCGCAGTGCGCGGGTCCTTTAAGAGCTCGCCCATGGTAGTGTTCTTTGTCACATGAAGCGGCAGCAGCGTGCTGTTTTTCAGGGGGAGCGTCTCCGTCAGGCGAAGATCGCGGGAGGAAGCCCCGATGAGGATCTCATACTCGCCGGAAGCCGCGTACCAGTCATGAAGCTCTGTGCTGTACCAGGCCAGAGAACGGTAGTCGATGGTCATCGTGACTGTTTTTGTCTCTCCCGGTTCAAGGGCAACCTTCTCATAGCCCTTTAACTCCCGAAGCGGACGGCGTGCCGCGTTCGTCTTGTCGGAAACATAGAGCTGAACGACTTCTTTTCCGAAACGGTCGCCGGTATTTGTGATGTCCACGGAGACCTTGACGGTATCTTTTTCTGTCATTTCTTTTCTGTCAAGACGCAGATTGCTGTATGCAAATGTCGTGTAGGAGAGCCCGTAGCCAAACGGATAAGCGACTTCCATGTGCTTTGCGTCATAATAGCGGTAGCCAACGTAGATGCCCTCTGTGTAATCGACGCCGACCGGGTCGCCGAACGCGAGGTAGGAGGGGTTGTCCTCCAGCCGGTACGGGAAAGTCTCCGCCAGCTTGCCGGACGGGTTTACCTTTCCGAAGAGGATGTCGGCAACTGCGCCGCCGACCGCCTGGCCGCCTAAGTAGGCTTCCAGGATTCCTTTCACATCATCAGCCCAGGGCAGCTCGACCGGAGAGCCGTTGTGGAGCACGACGATCACGTTTTTCTGTACCTTTAAGACTTCCTCTATCAGCCGGTTCTGGCAGTCAGGAAGACGCATATGGCTGCGGTCATAGCCTTCGGACTCGAAGCTGTCCGGGAGACCAAGAAACAGAACGGCCTTGTCCGCGGCTTTTGCGGCTTCGATGGCTTCTGCGGCCAGTGCTTCTTCGTAGACGTCGGTGTCCGCGGCAAAACCCTTCGCGTAAGTGATCATCGGGTTGTCCTTTACTTCATCGAGGATGTTATCGATGCGGAAGCAGTTGATATGGGAGCTTCCGCCTCCCTGGAAGCGCGGTTTTTCAGCAAAGCCGCCGATGAACGCGATCTTTTCTGATTCCTTTAAGGGAAGGATATTGTCTTCATTTTTCAGAAGCACCATGGATTCCGCCGCAATGTGGCGCGCGAGCTCATGATCCTGCTCCATGGTGAATTTCTGCTCCTCGCGGTTATCCGCATAGGTAAACAGGATCTTCAGAATTCGTTCCACCGCCTGATCAAGAATGGCTTCATCCAGTGTGCCGTCCTGAACGGCTTTCACGATTTCTTTATCTGACATGCCGTCGGAAGCAGGCATCTCCAGGTCCAGACCGGCTTTCAGACCCGGTACCCGGTCGTTGACAGCGCCCCAGTCGGACATCACATAGCCCTCAAAACCCCATTCTTTGCGCAGTACATCGGTGAGCAGCCACGGGTGCTCGGAAGCGTAGGTGCCGTTTAAGCGGTTGTACGAGCACATCACCGTGTAGGGCTGCGCCTTTTTTACGGCTGTCTCGAAAGCCGGGAAATAGATCTCGCGCAGGGTACGCTCATCGACATTGGAGGAAGCGCTCATGCGGTTGAATTCCTGGCTGTTTGCAGCAAAATGTTTGATCGAGGTTCCGACATGGTGCTCCTGCACGCCGTTGATAAACGCGGCCGCCGTCTCACCGGCCACATACGGATCCTCTGAATAATATTCAAAATTGCGTCCGCAGAGCGGGGAACGCTTGATGTTGACCGCCGGTCCCAGCACAACAGAGAGATCGTTGGCCTGCGCCTCCTTGCCGATCGCGTCGCCAAAAGTGTGCAGAAGCTCGCGGTCAAATGAGCAGGCGCTCAGCACTCCTGCCGGGAAGCAGACAGCCTTGATGCTTTCATTGATGCCGAGGTGATCCGCGTTCTCATCCTGCTTGCGCAGACCGTGAGGGCCGTCGCTCACCATTACACTGGGAACGCCGAGGCGCTCAACGCTTTTCAGATGCCAGAAATCCGCGCCGGAGCACATGCCGGCTTTCTCCTCAAGGGTCATCTGGCTGACAATGGATTTCACGTCACGATTCATACGAGTAGTCCTCCCATTATTAAAGAATAAAATCCTGCCGGAACGCCGGGAACGGAATGTAAATCCGGCTTTCTGGCAGACATCGCTTTCGCTGAAGATAAAGTATCATATTTTCTGCTGAGATGGTAGTAAAATTTTATAAATCATGCTAAAATATGGAAAAAATGAGGGCTGGATGAGCCATAAAGCGAACGTAACGGTTTCATGTGATGAACGGCCTGTCATTGAATACGTATGGGATTGAGGCCACAGCATGGCGCAGGGGAAAGGAGCGGGAATTCTATGTCACAGGCAAGTGATACGGTAAGAAGAGAGTTTAAAAGGGGTGATGATATCCGGGACGCGGGGCTGACCACACCGGAGGATGTGCAGCGCTTTGACGACATCTGCTATGGAGACGATGCCAGCTGGCAGGTGCTGGATGTCTATCGGCCGAAAGAAAAAGCAGGAGAAGTCCTGCCGGTGATCATCAGCGTCCACGGCGGCGGCTGGGTATACGGAGACAAGGAGAGGTATCAGTATTACTGCATGAGTCTGGCCCAGAGAGGATTTGCGGTGGTGAATTTTACGTACCGCCTCGCGCCGGAGTTCAAGTTCCCGGCAAGCCAGGAAGACACCAATCTGGTGGTGAGCTGGGTGCTTTCTCATGCGGAAGAATATGGGATGGATGCGGAGCATGTATTTATGGTAGGAGACTCTGCGGGAGCACATGGGACCGGCCTTTATGCCGCCATCTGCACAAATCCGGAGTATGCCGCTCAGTTTCCGTTTACAGTGCCGGAAGGATTCCGTCCCACAGCGATCGCTCTGAATTGCGGCACGTACTCGATAGCGGACAGGTCGGCTTCTGATGGAAATGCCCCCTCACATACGTTCGGCGGCAGGACGAAGCCGCCGATGAAATCGCTTCGCGATGAGGCGGCTTCTGACGGCCTGACCATGACGCTGATGGAGGATCTGTTTGAGGACGGAGCCACAGAGGAAAATCTGGAAAAGATCTGTGTCCTGAACTACATCACGGAGAATTATGTGCCGACTTATTTCATGACCTGCACCGGAGATTTTCTCAAGCCGCAGGCGCCGCTTCTTTTCAATAAGCTTATGGAATGCAATGTACCCTGCGAGTTCCAGTTTTACGGGGACAGGGATCATGAACTGGGGCATGTCTTCCATTGCAATATGAAGCTGGAGATCGCCGCGAAATGCAATGACGCGCAGTGTGAGTTTTTCCGGAAGTTTCTGTAAAAAGTCAGCTGATGGAATGAGAATTCAGATATGGATGAACCGTATGGAGGAAGGCTATGAAAAAAACAATCCGGGGCGCGAACCCTTACATGCCCCTTTGGGAGCATGTGCCGGACGGGGAGCCGCGCGTGTTTGAATACAATGGAGAGACGAGAGTTTATGTCTACGGCTCGCATGACACGATGCGGACGGAATACTGCGGAAAGGACTATGTCGTCTGGAGCGCACCGGTGGATGACCTGACCGACTGGCGGTGCGACGGTGTCTGCTATGAGTCGAGCAACGGCAGCGTCCTCTACGCGCCGGATGTGGTGAAAAAAGGCGATACGTATTATCTGTACTCCGCGGAAAATAAGGGCTCGAAGATCTTTGTCTCCAGATCGAAAAGTCCGATTGGCCCGTTTACCGATCCAGTCCTGACAGACCTCGGCTTTGATCCCGGCATCCTCGTGGATGATGACGGGAGAGCCTATGCCTACTGGGGATTCTGTGCCTGCTATTGCGCGGAGCTGAATGAGGATATGGCGACGATCCGGCCGGGGACGCTGCATCCGCATCCGATGAAACACGCGTTCGCACCGTGGATTACAGAGAGCGCGGAGAGCCACGCCATTGAGAGTTGCGCTGATGCGCAGGGGCGTGGCCTGCATCCTGCATCAAAAGACGATGCAGGACAGGAGAGTGACGGACAGTTCGGTGCGGAGGACGCTTTTTTTGAGGCATCATCCCCCCGAAAGCTGTTTGGAAAATACGTGTACATTTATTCGAAGCGTTATTCCACGCCTGTGCCGGAGCTTGGCGTATACGGCGAGAACAACGGCTTTTTGTCCTATAAATACAGCGACAGGCCGCTGGATGGCTTTCTGCCGGGCGGCGATATCAGCTTCAACGGCGGTGAGATTCTGAAGAATCCGGATGGAACCGGCATAATGACCTTCCGCTGGGGAAATAACCATGGCAGCATCATGGAGATCAACGGGAAGTGGTATGTATTTTATCACCGCCAGACAGGCACGGACGAATTTTCCAGACAGGCAATGCTGGAGCCCATCGACGTCGCGATGGATAAAAACGGAAAGATTTTCATCGGAGAGATTACTTATGAGGATGGCGAGCCGGTCGCGTCAAAACCGGTCGAGATGACCTCGCAGGGAGCACACGTGAATGGTCTGGATGCGTACAGCCTGATTTCCGCCGGATATGCGTGCCATTTGTCGGAACGTTTGGCAAGTTCAGATAAATGCTCTGCCGCAGAGGACGAAAAAGCAGAAATGAGACCGGCAGCGGCATACATCAAACCGGTTTACAGCAAAAATCCGGACATCTCTGCGCCAATCGTCGGCATCACAAACGGTGTCACCGCCGGTTACCGTTATCTGCAGTTCGGTCAGAATCCGCCGAAGAGCGTAACCGCGTGGATCCGGGTGACTGCGGCAGAATCCTGCGATGCCATTTTGGCTTCTGCGGAAAATCATGTATCGTGCGCAGAAAACAAAGCAGAATTGGCGAAGTTCACCGTGAACGTCCGGCTGGACGATTACCGGGGAAAGATCTGTGCAGTGCTGCCCACACCGGAGTTATGCCGTACGGCTTCAGAAAAAACCGGCGCGGCAGAAAATGCCGATGCTTTGGAAAACGGCACATTCGTTCCTGTGACCGCACCTCTCACCTGCGGTGTAGTCGGCAGGCATGCGGTTTATTTTGAATTCCGGTCGGAATGCGAAGGCATCGCCGCCGAATTTGACCGCTTTACATTTGATCTTTAAATGACCTGCGTTCGACATAAGCACTTGCTTCTTGACATGGTTTTCAATAAGCGTTATAACACGAATATGGCAAAATTGATTTTCCATAGTTATTGTATCATAGAGAAAAATATGGTTATAAAGCTGCAGGAATGAGCAGGGAGCATCAGGCAGATGAGTGGGAAGAAGAGCAAAATAACGTACTGCTATCGGAATTATACGGATGATTTTGTGAAAAGTGCCGGTCAGGATGAAACGCTGCCGGAGGATTATCGCTGGATACACAAAAACTTTTTTTATCGTCTGATCTCTGCCGCACTTTATGGTGCGGCACTGGTATTTGCTCTGATTTATGACAGGCTTGTGCTGCATATCCGCGTGGAAAACCGGAAAGTACTAAAAGAAGCTGCAAAGACGGGATGTTTTCTGTATGGAAATCACACGCAGCCCATGGGGGATGTATTCGGCCCGGCGCTGTATTGCTTTCCCATGCGGATGAGTGCGATTGCCAGCCCGTCAAATATGGGGATTCCGGTAATTGGAAAGCTGCTCCCCATGCTGGGCGGTCTGTTTATTCCGGATTCCATGGGACAGATGAAGCAATTTATGGAAGCAGTACGGTATCATGTGGAGAAAAAACGCTGCATTGTCATTTATCCGGAGGCTCATGTCTGGCCATGGTGTACATTTATCCGTCCCTTTCAGGCTACGGCATTTCGTTTTCCGGTGCAATTTCAGGTGCCTGCTTTTTGCATGACAACCACTTATCAGCAGCGGAAGCACGGAAGAAAACCGAAACCGGTTGTTTATATTGACGGTCCGTTTTATGCCGAACCAGGCAGGAACAAACGAGAACAGCAGATGGAGCTGCATGACAGAATTTACGCCTGTATGGAGTCGCGCAGCCTTGCAAGCACCTGCGAATACATTCACTATCAAAAGGAGGCGGATGCATGAATGTCCTGTATTGCGGAGATAAAAATATAGAAGACGGACTGGTGATTTCTGTTCTGTCCTTGCTGAAGCATACAGCGGAACCCCTGCATATTTTTGTGATGACGATGGATCTGGTACTTAAGACCGGGAGGATCCGGCCTGTTTCTCAGGAGACCATCGGCTATCTGGATAATCTTCTCAAAAAACAGAATGAGGGAAATTCGGCTGTCCGAATTGATGCCACGGAACTGTTTCGCGCCGCGCCGCCGCTGGCAAATATGGAAACACGCTTCACACCCTGCTGCATGCTGCGGCTGTATGCGGACCTGATACCGGATATGCCGGATCGTATTCTGTATCTGGATAATGACGTTGTCTGCAGGAAGGGTTTTGAAGGCTTTTACCATCAGGAAATGTCGGATTTTGAACTGGCCGGTGTCCCTGATTATTATGGGAAATGGTTCTTTCGGAAGAACCTGTTTCATATGGATTATATAAATTCCGGTGTTTTGCTGCTGAATCTGGCCCGCATTCGGGAAACAGGACTGTTTGCGCAGTGCCGTGCCCTTTGCAGTGAGAAAAAGATGTTTATGCCGGATCAGTCTGCCATTAATAAACTTGCTGCTCAGAAAAAGCTTTGCTGCAGAATTTATAACGAGCAGCGCAGGCTCCATGAAAAAACGGTATTTCAACATTTTACAACGAGCTTCCGCTTTTTTCCATGGGTGCACACTTTGACTGTAAAACCCTGGCAGATAAAACAGGTACATGAAAAGCTGAAGCTGCACGAATATGATGATATTTTGCAGGAATATACTGCTGTTATGGCAGAATTGAAAGGATAATTGTCCAGATTTGCCGTCAAAATAAACAACCGTTTCCCACCGATTTTTTGTGAAATACGTCTGTTGCTTTTTAAGATAAAAATCAGTAGAATACTTGGCAGCGTTCAAAAGTATAATTGAATAATAAACACATGAATGACACAAGTAGTGCTATGCACGTAAATCTGATCACGGAATTATGTAATAACTGATCTGGTTGCGTGATAGATGCTTGTGTTTTTTGTTGTTTTATTGGACAGTGCTCAGTCATTTGAGACTCCTGTTATGCTTTTAAGAATGGTTACACAGATTAAAAAAGAAGGAGAAAAAGAGATGCCCAAGAATCAGTTTCAGCGAATGATTTTCGCACTTATCACTGTCATTATTACCGTACATGGATATGTATTCTACAGCCTGTATGTTATTAACGGAGCGACACTCATGGAAGTGACCGGCGCCGATAGCGTCCTTCATGCCATCCAGGCGCAGGGCGGTGTGTACATGTTCGGTCGGATGCTGCCCATCTGGGCGCTGATCCTGATTGAGTTTTGCTTTGCCTATGCGCTGGAGTGTATGCTCGGAAGTCCGTGCTCGTTCAAGCTCGCCTGCATGAACTTCGACCCGAAGGAGACTCATCCGGTAATTTTTGAAAGCGCTGTCATATGCGCAACGGTCGGCTTGATGGTTCCCACGATGAGCTTTCTGGCTGCTCTGTTTTACTATCCGTATTACAATGGCTTCCATATCCTGACATTCCTGGCGAACTGGCTGAAGCTGGTATGCTATAATTTCCCATTTGCATTTTTCAGCCAGCTGTTCTTCATCCAGCCGTTGGTAAGAACCATTTTTAAAAAGATCTTTCGTCAGTAAAAAAACTGACTATATGGTAAAACAACAGGCCGGATAGCTTCTTATCCGGCCTGAAGATCGTTTAGTGCGTGATTCTGTTATTATTTTGTCTGCTCAAACAGCCATTCCCTTTTACGCAAGGCCAGAGACATCGGATTGCTGCGGGATGCGTTCAGAGGCTGCTACGGCTATGCATTTGAGTACGAGGGATGAAATTTTTTCCGCAATGGTTGTATATGGTTTCCTGAACTACGAGGATGGAAAGGTTCATATCCCGAATAAGGAATTGATGGATGAGTTCGCTAAGACCATCCGCAGGGAGAAGAAGCTGGGCTATATCTATGATCTGGCTAATGCGTCAGGTCGAATGCTTCAGGCAACATTAGCCGGTGATACGAAGACTATGGAAGAAATTCTGCAATTTGCTCACGAATTGTCCTTAGTCCCGCGAGGGACTGAGGACGCAGGCCGCACCATCGCGCAAAGCGCGATTCTACATGGTGCGGCTCTCCTGTATACCGAGGCCCCTCTCCTGAATTATAATAATGAGACAGAATTGACAGCGATTGTGAACCTTGTTTATCTGGCTGCGAGGGATAACTATTATGTAGAGAGGGAGAATAAGGCCGGTGAAGGATATGCAGATTTTATTTTCTATCCTGAAAGACAAGGCGATGATGGAATTATTCTGGAACTGAAAGTTGATGATACTCCCGAAGCTGCTATCCGGCAGATTAAAGAAAAGAAGTATATGCTGAAATTTCAGGGTAAGCTGGCAGAAAAGAAACGGCATACAGGCCGAATATTAATGGTAGGAATCGGCTACGATAAGAAGCGCAAGGACCACCATTGTAAGATTGAAATATTCTGACATACTTGAGGTTTCCCGATGTTCTGCTAATATATCAAATGTATATAGATGAACAAGGTTAACATACTGTTTCAGATGATGATTCTGTTTTAGGAACAGGTGCTAACCTTGAAGCAGGATAAAGGAGGGAATGTTCATGAATCGACAGTTTATGGCAGAATATTTTGATAAGGTTTACGATGAACCTGTTTCTGCTGCGGTAGAAGATGACGAGGAGTATCGGAAACTCAATGAAGAATTTTATCAGAAAGAACAGGAATTTGAGAAGATGCTTGGGGGTCCGAACAGTAAAGAATATGGACTCTTTGATGAACTGATGACAAAATCCGATGAATTGTGGGAGCACGTTGTGAAAGGGGCATATCTGATGGGAGCAAGAGATCGGGAGAGAATGCTTCGGTTAATGTAAATTTGATCAGCGATAGATGGCTAACGGCCTTCAGCTAATGAAAATCTCAGTATTTTCTCAAGCTGCAGGCTGTTTTCTTATTGAAAAAGAAGGCCGAACGGTATATATTTTAAACTGTAAATACCATGGAGGAAGGGAAAAACAGGTATGAAAAAGGAAAATAATGTAAAGGCTTATTTACTGAATTTATTTATTCCAGTTGCTTTTCTGTTAGGGACAATTTTTTTGGCTTCTTTGATAGCAATGCCACAGGCATCTGTTGTGAGAGCAGAAGAGGCGGAGACTCAGGAGACAGAAGCTGCATATACTGGATGGAAGACTGTTGATAATTACAAGTATTACTACGTGAATGGGAAAAAGACGACCGGATGGAAGAAAATTTCCGGAAAGTATTACTATTTCAGTAGTGCAGGCAGACTGCAGACAAATAAAATTGTTGGCAGTAAGAAGAAAGGCTATTATTATGTAGATAAAACGGGAGTTCGAGTAACAACATCCCAGATTAAATATGCGGTCGCATTTGTTGTAAAAAATTCTAAAAGCAGTCAGACCAGACAGCAACGTTTGAAATCCTGTTTTAAAGCATTATGCAAGTATCCATATTCGCGTATGTATGATGGAGCGCCTACCGCAAAAACAGCTGCGTCTTATGCTTCATATATGTTCAAAAACAAAACAGGGAACTGCTATAGATACGCAGCGGCTATGGTTTACATAGCCAGAGTATTGGGATATGATAGCCGACTTGCTGTCGGAGGCGTTACTTCTTCTTCAACGAGATCGCTTAGTGCACATGGGTGGTGTGAGGTAAAGATTGGCTCTACATGGAAAATGATTGACTGCAGTATGCAAAGGGCTTATACGAGTAAAAACCTGTTTTTGGTGAAACGTTCTTCTTATCCATTCCGTTTGCGTTGTGATAAGGTTTATACAATGACGGTCAGCAATGGAAAAGTGAAATGGAAATAATCTGGATGATTAATTTTGAGATGTGCCAACGGATTCCATAAGGTAGCAAAGTTGACCTAACGAAAGTTTCATCATAAGATGAATTCACTTTTTATCAAGCCGACGTAGTGGTTAATCGACCGGATATACGTTTTGATAGATAAGAAGAATTAAATCAAAGGAGTGGTATGATGAAACAGGACTTGAAAATCCAGACTTTTTTTGATAAGTTCGGCTCGGAATTTTTAGGGTATTTGGATTCCGCAGGAAAGGTAGACAGCAGTGATGTCAGATATCGAGAATATCTGAATGAGACTGCTGCAATCTACGAGAAATATCCGAATGTCAGAAACGTGTTGGATCTGAAAGAACCGCAGTGTCTGACTGCGGAAGAATGTGAAAAACTGCTTACTGTTATTGATGACCGGGAAGCAATGGAGAGCATGGAAAGAGAGAACATTTATTTCCAGGGATGTGCAGACAGTATCGCGTATCTACGGAAAATGAAAATGCTGAAAGGCCAACCGGATTAAAGCATCATAAATATGAGTAAGGAGAGAATTTTAGAGAAAAAAAGAGAACCAAAGAGAATGAATATGTGCTATACTTTAAATTGTCAGAAATAGGATGATAGAAAAAGAGCTGGAGCAACCGTCGTAAACGAAAAGTCTGCGGCGGTTTTTCTATATATTGTATGCTGATTGCTCATAATACGGAATGGGTGACAGGCGACAAAATTGTAATTAAGCGCAGAACAGATTAATATATGGAAAAAGCATTAGGAGGTACGATCGATGGAACGAAATATCCGTAAAGATAAAAACCATGTCGGCTCTGCACTGCGCTTAGTAATCGCGATTATTATGATGATTCTCTGTTTTCATATGCCGGCGAGCAGTACGATCACGGCGGAAGCCGCTTCGACAAGTGTAAAAGCACTGACTGTCGGAAAATCGTATACTGTGAGCGGTTATGCAAAGGTGAAGTCTTCCAAAACCTCTGTTGCGACAGCGAAAAAGAAATCGACTAAAAAATATAAGGTGACCGCGAAGAAAAAAGGAACTGCCGTGGTGAAGTGCTACAGTGCGTCCGGTAAGCTGGTAAAGAAGATTTATCTGATTGCGACGAATTCTGCATCATTCAAATACGATACTTCTGCAGTTACATTATCAAAGGGCAGTTCAAAGACGGTCAAGGCAACCGTCCAGAGTGGCTGTACAGTGAAGTACAGTTCTTCAAAAAAGAGTGTTGCGACGGTAAACAGTAAGGGTAAGATCACGGCGAAAAGCACCGGTACGGCAACTTTATCAGCAAAAGTGTTTTATAAAGGAAAGCTGCTTAAGACATTTAAGAAAAAAGTGACGGTCACAAACGCTGCTGCCGCCACAGTCACGGCTTCATCTGCGTCAGGCAGCGGCAGTTCTGACAGCAATAGTTCCGGCAACAGTAGTTCCAGCAGCAGTACTTCGAATAACACAAATGGCACTACTTCTTCATCTGGTTCTGCCGGAACAACATCGACTGCACCGACTCTTTCCGTATCCTATGATACTTCTGCCTTGACAATCTCGCCGGGAAAGTCGGTAACAGCGAAAGCTACCGTGACAAGCGGTTATAAGGTAGCATATAGTTCGTCCGATCACTTATAGTAAACTCGCTTACACTGGCAACAGGGATTGCCCGGTGCGGCGCGGCACTGGTTACAACAGTATCTGCAGAAGTGACTGCGGATTCGCCCGACGATGTTTTTGACAGCATCAAGGAAGATCTGGATGATTCCAGCGCGGATGGCGGTACATGGGTAGCGTGCGGACTGATCGCGATGATTGGCGGTATCATAGGAGGTCTGGTGATCATTGTCTGCGGCGTGGAGATTATCGTTGCCGCCATGTCCCGGCTTTTTAAGCTGCTGCTGTGTATTCCTTTTGCCCCTGTGGCGTTTTCCGGTTTTGCAGGCGGCAGGGATTTTTCCCAGTCCGGAATTGCATGGATCAGGACATTTACCGGATATTGTCTGGAGGCACTTGTAATCGTGCTGGCACTTGCTATCAGCTGTGGATTGTTTGCGGATGCGCCGTCACTTGGCACGGCAGACGGGGCTGTCGGAACCATCCTTCAGATATGCAATTACTGTCTGCCTATGATTACGGCAGCTGCCTGCGTAAAGGGTGCGGATACGATCGTGCGGCGATGTCTGGGGCTGGGGTGATGCGTGTAGTAATTCAAATTTCCCATAGGAAATCATCAATCAACTGATTGCAGATGATGACAATATATGATACAATACATTCACAAAAAAAATTTTGGCATGGTATCTTTCTCTGATTGTCACAGAATCTGCAGCAGGAGGTGTCGGTAATGGCAAACACATTAGTCCAATTTCGCACGGATGAAAATACAAGGTTAAAAGCGGTTAATATCTGCGAGAAAATAGGAATTGATCTGCCAACCTATATGCGCATATGTATCTCAAGGCTTGTCCGGGAAAATGGTATTCCTTTCAGCATGAATCTCAATGACAGTAACGACAGTAATGCTGTGAAGGCCATGAAAGAGGCAAGTCGCATTGCCGAAGAAAACGGCATATCAGATATGACCCTGGACGAGATTAACGCAGAAATAGCAGACGCGAGGAAGCAGATGAAATGAAAAAATATTATGCGGTCATAGACACGAATGTTTTGGTCTCTGCAATGCTAAAATGGAATTCAGTTCCTGGCAGTGTCATGGAATTGGCATTTGACGGCCCGATTGTTCCAGTTTTGAATTCGGATATTTTACGGGAATACCGCGAAGTGCTGATGCGCCCCAAATTTCATCTGACAGAAACGATTGTCAGCAGAGTGCTTGGAAATATAGAGTCTAAAGGAATTTTTGTAGATGCAAAGACACTTGACATAGAATTGCCCGATCCGAAAGACCGGGTGTTTTACGAGGTTGTGATGGATGAGCGAGAGAAGGAGGATGCCTATCTCATCACAGGTAATACGAAGCATTTTCCTGTTGAACCATTCATCGTGACTCCGAGGCAGATGCTGGATATAGTTTTTAGCAATGAGTCAGAATAGGCAGTGTTGATGGTTATTTTCACATGAATAAGCAAGTGCAGTAAATGCCTGGCTGATAGAGCAGTGAGAACATTTTTGTTTTCTCTGCTTTTTTTATGTGCAGGCGAGCAGGAGCCGTTAAACCGCTTCCTGCTCGATTAAAAAAATACGGAGGATGAATATACAGTTTTTCCGGTTTATGATAATGGAGGTACAATATGCGTAAGAATAAAAATAAGGGCGGGAAGAAGCCTGTGAAAAAAGAGAATGAAGTAAAAATGGATATTTCCAAAGCCTCCGAACCGGAAATGGATGAAAATGCAGACATGCCGGAGACGATGATGGAGACCGATGTCGATGGTGATGGCGAAATAAACCTGGATTCTCAGATTACGGCAGAATCGGAAGAAGATGAATATTATCTGGACAGTGAGAACACCGTACAGGAAGAACCCGACAATGACGGAAAGAGATTTGTGATAAAAAAAGAAGATGTTCCGCGATTTATTACAGCCGATATTGCATTAGCGTTTGCGATAATTCTGGTAATCCTCTATGCGGTCTGCTTTTCCGGGAGCAATTCAGATGATGGATTGGATGGGAATACTGTTGAGACAGAAGAAACGCAAATGATCGAGACAGAGCCGGAGACGGAAACGGCCGTGAAGACCGTGTCGGTGATCGGCGTAGATGATTCGGATGAAACAGAGGATTCGGAGAATAAGATGGAAACAGCGGCGGAAACAGGGATGGAGAACTGGCAGGAAACGGTTTTCGGAAGTTCTGAGGGTTCCGTCATTCGGTCCGTGGAAGTGTCCGGACTGACCAGATCACAGAAAGAGAAGGCTGGCTATCGGGAGTCCGATTTCATCACAACATTATCCGCTTTTTTATCAGAGAATGGACTGGATGAGGTTACCGAAGTAACTTTTATCGATGAGGTCAGCTGTTCATCAGACAGCGCCTATGCTTTTATCGCGACTATGGATGCGGAAAGCGATGAGCTGCTTACTGCGATCATGTATCCGGACTATCCCGGATATTATATCCTGATGCTGCAGGACGCTGCGGAGATAGCAGACACAATCGGGACAGAAGCAGACACAGAGGAAGATACAGGCGAGACTGAAACAGTGACAGAGGCAGCAGCGGAACAGGAGATACAGGTGGAAACCGAAGCTGGTCAGACCGGACAACAGCAGACTGCAGCATCCACTGAAACTCAAGTGTCGATTTCCGGTACACAGGGCGATTACAATGCGAATAATCTTTCTGTCACGAATATTCCCGCGGTGCTGGCAAACTACCTTTCGAATAAGTATGAACTGCAGTATACTCTGTATGACTATCTTTACGAGAGTGGACGTACGGATATCACATCGGCATCGGTGTCATCTTATGAGATTGACCCGGATACAAGGGTTGCTACGATATCGTTCCGTCTTTCGAATGGAAGCAGCATAACCGGCACATATGACTGGAACAGCAACACTTATTCGTATCACTGATCTACTGGGAAAATGTGAACTGCAGGCGTGGGTCTGCGCTTGCAGTTCAATGAAATCCTGTTATAATGTGAGCTGAAGGGATTCTCGCTGCTTGCAGCAGAGAATCACAAGGCTCAACGAGCAGCAGATGTGCTGCGAGTAGGAATGGGGTGAAGCCTGATTAAAAACTGAATAATGCATTTAACCGGGGAGCCGGGGGACGTGCTGCACCCGTTCCGAGCCTGTTCGGAGGTGGTGCTAATGAGTACATATGAGGAATTTATGATTATCTTAGCAATAGCTGAATTAATTGTATCAATTCTGAACTATACGCATAAAAAATAGCCGTCCTGCCCTGGCAAAGCTGACGACTATTTTTGTTGAAGTTTCGCCGGGACGGGTGAGCTGCATTCACCTTCCGGCTTTCCTGTTAAATGCATTATAGCGCCGGAACAGTGTAATTGTCAACAAAACTTTGATGATATTATAAAAGAGGGAGCGGCCGATGGAACAGATCATTTCCGCAGGAGGAAAGGGCGTTCGTGTTGAAAACAATGATTCCGCGCTCGCACTGTCCAGAATGAAGAACATCGTTGTTCTTGAAAAATATCTCGGCGATAAAATACCAGGTACACAGTTTGAGGCTGGTAAAATCAACTGTACGAAAAAAGAGAAGAACAGGTTAATAAAGGAAATCAAAGCCATCCGAGGCTGGATACGGTTTTTACAGATCGGCGAAGAAGAAATCATTCTGACACCATCATTAAAAGCTGTAGACGATATGGTGAAGGTTGAAAAGCTTACGCAGGAGGATATGGAGCGATACGCGAGGCAGATCAATATTGATCAATGATTCGATAGTTGTTTCTTCCACAAGCGGAAAGACGTACTGATAATTAAAACGGGTGAAGTTATGATATCAGATAACGATACAGGGACAATTATGGAAGATGTAAGAATCCGGGATGCACAGCTGTCAGATGCAGAACGCATCCTGGAGATATATGCATATTATGTGGAAAAAACCGCCATTTCATTTGAATATGATGTTCCTTCACTGACGGACTTTCAGAATCGAATGAAAGCTATAATGGAAAAATATCCATACCTCGTGATTGAGAAAAATGGTATTGTTCAGGGTTATGCATATGCAGGGGGCTTTGTCGGACGCGCTGCATATAGCTGGTCCAGCGAGCTGAGCATTTATGTAGACCATACGTTACTGAAATGTGGTTGTGGAAAGAAGCTTTATAGTGAACTGGAGAACAGACTTCGGGAAAAGGGAATACTCAACCTTTACGCCTGCATTGGCTACGCACAGAAAGAAGACGAGTATCTGAATAATAATAGTGCTCAGTTCCATGCGCATATGGGATTTACGCAAGTGGGGTACTTTCAAAAATGCGGATTTAAATTTGGCCGCTGGTATGACATGATATGGATGGAAAAAATAATAGGCAATCATACTGATCAGCCAGTTGTGAGGTGAATCATCATGAAGCAAATAATGATACTGGCACATAACTATTGGCATATAAAAGAAATGGTAAGAAAATAACAGAAATAGTAGTGGAGGTTTTGCGATGAAAACAACGATAGTATATGCCCACCCCTGGGAAGGCAGTTTTAACAGTGCAGTGCTAAAGGAAGCAGAAAAAGCAACGGGGGATTATGAACTGATTGATCTTTACGCGGATGAGTTTAATCCGGTGATGTCGAAGGAGGAACTGGCAGTATACGGCAGAGGAGAGTTTTTAGATCCGCTGGTGGCAAAATACAATCGGATTCTGGATGATACGGACAGAATTATTTTTATTTTTCCTGGTGGTATGACATGCCAGCAATTATGCGGGGATTTCTGGACAAGGTGATGCTGGAAGGTTCAGCTTATACGACAGGTGCTGCTGGACTTACTCCGGTACGTGCTATTTCGCAGACGTATATTTTTACTACATCATCCACACCGACAGATGTGCTGGTAGATACTTTCGGAGATCCCATACATAATGCTATGATTAGTGCAACATTTCAGATCGTGGGTTTTCAGAGCCCGGTGTGGAAGAATCTGGGAGGTATTGACGCAAGCACACCTCAGGAGCGGCAGGAATTTCTGGATGAAGTGAGGAGAATTCTGGAATAGTAACCGGGCAAGGAAGATGATGAATCAGGAAATCAAATATAAGGCGTTGTTATGAGCAAGCAGAACACAAAAAGTATTGCTTTTGTCCGCACAAATGTGTATAATAATTCCATATAAAAGAAAAGAGGGGTTTGATATGGCATCAAAATCTGCAAATTTATATGCTCGAATAGAGCCTGATGTAAAAGAGCAGGCAGAAGGAATCTTATCAGCATTGGGAATTCCTGCATCGAATGCGATTAATATGTTTTACAAACAGATAATTCTTCAGAGAGGACTTCCGTTTGAAGTAAAATTACCAAATGCTCGTCCGGTGGATACCAGCGCATTATCTGAGACGCAAATGAATGCAGAACTGGAGAAAGGATATGCGGATATGCAGGAAGGGCATACCAGAGCTGCAAGTGATGTTTTTGCGGATATCCGCAAGGATTATAATTTATGAAGTATGCTGTAGAAATTTCCAGACAGGCTGAGACTGATCTTAGAGAAATCTATGAGTATATTGCATTCGATCTTCAGGCACCGGAAAATGCAGGAGGTCAGATAGAAAGACTTGAAACGTGTATTTCAGGTCTGAGTTATATGCCACAGCGTTTTCGTGGATATGAAAAAGAACCATGGAAAAGCAGAGGATTACGAGTAGTCCCGGTAGATAATTATCTTGTTTTCTATATCGCAGATGATAATACGGAAACAGTGACTATTATCCGAGTGATGTATGGTGGGCGGGATGTTGATTCACAGCTGAGTAAATATACCAAATGAAGAAATTAGTCTGAACAAGAAGAAAGATTGTTTATTGTGATATTTGGAGACAGAGTCGGTTACAAAATCGGCTCTTTTTTCATGTCGTTTTTTAAGAAACGGGCAGTGATTTGCCAGATGCAGAAAAATTTTTTGATTGTGAAAACAGGCCGCTTTATGCGGTCAACGCCGGGGTATCAGGGGTGGCCCCTGACAAGATGCCGTTGGATTACATTTGATATAGAGGGTACCGATATACAAATGTAATACAAAAGGCGTATCTTGCCATTTTCTCTGAATGCCTTTGCTTCTCTTATCGCTGATTTGAGCTGAAAATTGGAAAAATCGCCGCGATGCCGTCAGAAAATGTGAAAAAACGGTGAACTGTCACAAGAGAACGATGGAATACAACTTACTCTGTGAACAAAATGTGAAATGCCGCAGAAAACAGGCGAAAACAGCTCACAAAAATCAAAGAATGCAACGTACTCTGTGATGAGTCTGTGAACTTTCGGAGCTGATGTGGAAGCTCCTTCAGTCAGACGAAAAATCGTCGAAAATGGCAGGATTTTAACCTGTGAAGAAACTGTGAACACGATATATCGGATAAAAATGCCGATAATTCAGACAGAATCGAGGTGTATGAAAATGGCAAACAGGACTGTTATAAAGATGTTTCGCTGCACACCGTCCGAGGCAGAGGAGATTGCACGGATGGCTGCGGAAAATAAAATTTCTGAATCGGATTTTATCAGAAAAAAAATATTCTGGCTGTCGCCGGACACGGATGAACTGCTTACAAAACTGGAGCATACGTGATGAGCAGCCGGAAGATTCAGAGCCGCAGCAACAGTATGATATTCCGGACGTAATTGAGTGGGAAGATTGTGAGGGAATTAAATATCGTGTTCCAGTGCATCCGGACGGAACCATAGACAGGGAGCGTCTGGCAAAGTGGCAGGCGGAACAGGGATACGAACCACAGAAACCAGAAGAACCGGATGAACCTGAAGAAGATATAGAATTCTCACAGAACAGAGGAAGGAGCCGATAGGAGTGTGCAAAATGAGTGGGGAACAGGAGCTTTTAAGGCAACAGTCGGAATCAGAGTTGGATGCAGAGAGCACATCAGAGGAGAATATGCAGCCAGAGCGGAGCTTTGAGATGCATGTTGGAGGAACGAACTACGTTGTTGGACTTTATCACAGCAGAACCAGTCACGAGACTCTTGAGGACAAGGTGAAGAAGCTGATCGAGCGGGATATGCTTGAGGGAACTTTTGAAGCGGAAAAGAAAACATAATCAATAATAAATCCATGATACGCAAAATTAATGGTTGCAGATAAAAACGAATGGTGATATTATTTAAAATGCGTGGCGAAAGCTGCGTGGAAAGTGCCCATGACAGGGTGTGGTAGCCTCCCGAGCCAATGTAACTGATGCATCAACCGGCTTGCCGGAATTACATAGGAAGGGAGGTGGCGTGAATGACAGCTTATGAGACCGTAATGGTCGTACTTGGGATACTGGGTTTACTGGTTTCCTTTGGAGGCTTGTTAATAGCGTTGCTTGTCTTTCTCGATAAGAGGAACAAGAGAAATAAATAATGCCCATCCCGTCTGCCAACGAGATGGGCGCCTCTCAATGAGAGGTTTGTAATAGCCAATCGGGGGCATCCACCTTGGAGTGGGTGCTTTCCTTTTCAATACTATATCATTAGATCGGATAAATTTCAATAAGTTTTTGCGATGATTAAGCAGAGAATAGCGTGAAGAGCTGTCTCTGCTTTTTTTTGCAACTATCTGACGGCAGGTTTAATATGCAAATTTTGTGTAGAAGAAAGAAAATAAATCTTTATGATATATTGAATGGGAGAAAATAGTATATGGAAATATATGGATATGTACGTGTGAGCACACGTGACCAGAATGAGGATCGACAGATGATTGCTTTGCAGCAGCTGTCCGTACCGGAAAAGAATATCTACATAGACAAGCAATCTGGAAAGGATTTTGAACGCCCTATGTATAAAAAAATGATGCGCCGATTAAAGCCAGACGATTTGCTTTATGTTAAAAGCATCGACCGACTAGGGCAAAATTATGAGGAGATTCAAAATCAGTGGCGAATTCTGACAAAAGAGAAGAAAGTGGACATCGTTGTGATTGATATGCCATTGTTGGATACCCGCCGGGGAAAGGACTTGATGGGAACTTTCCTTTCCGACATTGTGTTGCAGGTCCTGTCGTTTGTGGCCGAAAATGAGCGGACGAATATTAAACAGAGACAGGCGGAGGGAATTGCTGCCGCAAAAGCAAAAGGAGTCCGTTTTGGTAGGTCCCCGGCTCCGCTGCCGGCAAATTTTCACTCGGTCTATCAGAGGTGGAAAGAGGGAGAAATTACTGGACTTGCGGCGGCAAAGGAATGCGGAATGCCGATGTCAACCTTTCGATACAGGGCAAAGATTTACGAAAATGCCAAATTATTGTAAGCGGGCAATTTTACAGGAATGTGTACGTTCCTGTAAATGCCTGCTTTTTAATATTATCGTCTATATTACCACACCAATTCGGGTTTTACCACTATAAATTCAGCAAAAATGACAGAATATTTCATGTATTTTTAACAAAAAAAGCATCTATCCAAAACGTACACATTTACGATAGTCGGTTAAGGTATAGGGAAACAAATTTATCATGTGTGCTTATTCTCAAACCAAAGGAGGTGTTAATTAAATGGAAAAGATAGACTCAAATATACAAAAATATGAAAACTATAAGGAGCAGATGGGACGGCTGAAAAAAGCGTTACATGCAGAGTTTTATCTGGAGGCGATTTTTATCGAATTCGCAATTTTGGAAGATCGAATAGAATCTGTGCTGAGACATAGCAACAAATTTAATCCAGAAAAGCATAATACGTTGAATAAAAAGTTGGGACGTTTGAAAGAAATGCAGCGCCAGAAGAATGGTTTGGTCAGAAGATATTTTTCAGATGAACTGTTTGATGAGATATATGCGTGGAAAGATGAACGAAACGTTTTGATCCATTCGTTGATGAATCAAACACTTCACAAGGAAGATTTGAAAGAACTTGCAGAACGAGGTCAGAAAATAATAAAGACGGTAAGCAGCAAGGCTTCACTGTACAATAGTTTTCTGGCACGACATGAAGGTCATTCTTGATTTTTAGTAATGATATAAAAAAAGATGAGGCTACTTTTTCCTGCGGACAGTCCTCGTGTAACATTCAGAAGACTAAATTGAAAATCCTGTACAAGTGGGTTTTAAAGGGAGGATAGAAAAAAATAGAGAACGAAAAGCATGGTAAAAGCGAGAATTATTATATGATTTTTTAGGAGGAAAACATGAAAAAGAAAGTATTCAGCTTACTACTTACTGCCACAATTATAACCTGTTCCTGTGTTTATCCAGTGTGTGCTTCGGAAGAAGCGGCAGATGGCGAAAATGGTATTGAGACATCGGATTATTATCGACTTGGAGATTCTATATCGACGGATATTATGGATTTTACTTTGGATTCTGCCCAGTTTGCTATTGCATTAGAAAATACTTATGGGGATGATTATTTGTTGCCAAAGGAGTATGACGCTTCAGACGATGCTAAAAATCCATTTGTGGCTAGTATTGGACACACTCTTGTCTATTTTTCTATGATTATTACAAATAATAACAGAACAAGTCTGAATATCAATGATACCTTTTCAGATTGGACATCTTCTTTTGTAAGTGTCATTTATGATGATGAATTCAACATCGCAAAATAATGATTCTTATCCATCAGATATGAGAGAAGTTGCTGATAATGTATATCTCTTTGTTTGCGAAGATACACCGTGGCTGTTGATTCAGATGAATGGCGCTCTGTAAAAAATCAGCAAATTCTAGAGATGTGTCGAGCCAAAATGAAGATTGGAGAATGCTTAACTATGAAAAAAAATTAGTAATTATTCAGAACCCCTACTGAAAGATGCATCTTGGGTTCCCGGAAAGTGCCT
>JAJQIL010000009.1 GCA_021199235.1 Lachnospiraceae bacterium
TAGTGTACTTTCGGACTATCCCGTACGAAGTATGGGATGCCCACATCCACAATCAGAGATTGTGGACATAGCCCGGCGAGGGATAACTTCGGCGCGTACCCCTTACGGGGTATCCAATGACCTGACTTTCCAGTGCGGATGTTACATGTGCATTATTGTACATCAAAAATGTTGGAATGTATAGCAACAACTTCATAAAATCCTGTGTGTTTCCAGTGCCTTTTTAAGAGCGGGCCTGGCGATAAAAATCCCTGCTCGAAATGGCCACATATGCAGGGACAATCTGAATCTGAAGCTGAATATCCGGCTGAGGCGAGTGCCCTTAGTTGGTTATTCTTTTGTGAAAAAATCCGGATGATGGAAACGAGTCGCTCAGCCGCCGTGGACAGTCCGGACGTCATAGCGAAGTTAGATCTGCGCATAAACAGGGAGAACCGTGGCGTTGAAAAATGCGCGAAAACGTAATCTGCGGTTCCCATCCTGCATTAAATCAATGCAGGACCGACATGGGCGGGATGGCGAAGCTATACCTTCTGTTCATACATGGAGCTTCCGCGGGGAGACCAGAATTATTTTATCAGCAGGAACTGTATGATGAACAGATGCGGTGTGTGAGCAGGAAAAAAGAGACCAAGGAGTAACCCTCCCTAAACCGGAAAATCAGGTTAGGGGGGGGTATTTGTTATGACAGAAGACAATAAAGGGGGCAGCAGTGAATCAGCTGCTGACAAAAAAATGGGTGTGAGGATGAAATTTCGGCATTGGAAAGTGATTGCATTCTGCCTGGTGCTGTATGATATTGTTGCAATTACTTTTTCTTATTTCTTCGGGCTTTGGCTTAGATTTGATTTTCACTATACAGCCATACCATCGGATTATTTTCAGGCATTTATCCGCTTTTTGCCATGGTATCTCATCATGGCGGTTGCTTTCTTCTGGTATATGCAAATGTACCGGAGCATCTGGAGATTTGCCGGGATTCATGAGCTTCTGCGATACGGGCTGTCGTCGCTGGCAGCATCACTCTTCCACAGCATTGCTATAACGGTTGTTTTTGAACGGATGCCGTTTTCCTATTATATAGTGGGCGCAATCCTTCAATTGATTCTCGTGGTGGGAATCCGGTTTTCCTATCGTTTTTATACAGAAATCCTGAAGAAAAGAGAGAATACAGATGGGGAATCAAGTACCCAGAGAGTCATGATCATCGGCGCAGGAGCGGCAGGCAGAAATGTTGTCAGGGAACTGCTTCATTCGGAAAAAATGAAGTCTACTCCATGCTGCATCATAGATGACAACTCGAATAAATGGAACCGTTTTATTGACGGGGTTCCTGTAGTTGGTGGCCGCGATTCAATCCCTGCGAATGTCGAAAAATATCATGTGGATCAGATTTACTTCTGCATCCCGACAGCTGCTGCAAAGGATAAGAAAGCGATTCTTGACATCTGTAAGGAAACCGGATGCAAGATGAAGAGCCTGCCCGGCATTTATCAGCTTGCGAATGATGAGGTGCTTGTCAGCAAGCTGAAATCCGTGGCGGTCGAAGACCTGCTCGGCCGGGAGCCGATCAAGGTCGATATGGAAGGCATCTACCAGTACATACAGGGCAAGACCATCCTCGTCACCGGGAGCGGCGGCTCTATCGGAAGCGAACTGTGCCGCCAGATTGCAGGACATGAGCCAAAAAAACTGATTATCTTTGATATCTATGAAAATACAACCTACGCCATCGAACTGGAGCTGCGGGAAAAATATCCCGACCTCGATCTGACCGTGCTGATCGGCTCCGTACGCGACAGCCGCAGGATCAATCAGGTCTTTGAGAAATACCATCCGGATATTGTTTATCACGCTGCTGCACACAAGCATGTGCCGCTGATGGAATACAGCCCGAACGAGGCTATCAAGAACAATGTTATTGGTACTTATAAAACAGCGTACGCCGGCACACAGCGCTTCGTGCTGATCAGCACCGACAAGGCCGTCAATCCTACAAACATCATGGGGGCATCGAAGCGGCTTTGCGAAATGGTCATCCAGAGCATGGATGCGGTCAGCAAGAGCGGGCGTATTGATTTGCTGCCATTTGTTCATGCACACAAGGATAAGGTAATTGACGGACAGAAAGCGTTAGATCCGGTTGACCATATGGCGGCGGAAGGCGGAACCGGAGAAAAGTTAAAAATAGAGAGTGTCAAGAACAAAGAACGCACCGGTACGCAGTTTGTGGCCGTTCGCTTTGGAAATGTGCTTGGCAGTAACGGCTCCGTAATCCCGCGTTTCAAAGCGCAGATTGAGGCTGGAGGTCCCGTAACCGTAACAGACCCGTCCATAACGAGGTTTTTTATGACCATACCTGAAGCCGTCTCTTTGGTACTCCAGGCTGGCACCTACGCATGGGGCGGTGAAATCTTTGTACTCGACATGGGCGAGCCTGTAAAGATCGACACCCTCGCCAGAAATCTCATAAAACTTTCCGGCTACAAGCCAGATGAAGAAATAAAGATTGAATATACCGGCAAGTGGATTATAATAACGGCAACCAGAGAAACCATTGATTTTACTGGACTTTTGGCGGCTTGAGCGATTTTCAATTTTCAAAATTTCTCTCTTTTATGCGTGAAGGAGCTGCCGGAATCGAAAATCAAACAGAGTTTCTTATCCGACAAGATTTGACCGAATCTGGGTGTGGTAATTTCATAAGAAGGAGGGCAGCTGCTTACTTGAGCCTGCGTCATCGCCATCAACTATGGTGACTGACGCAGGCTTTTTGCGTTATAAGAAAACTTGTTTCTGTGAAATAGATTTTGTTTGATTTCTTATGGTTGGGGCATTATAATGCCGATATGGATTAAATACTTATGTGTCAATGGCATATTGGGTAATGCTGATCTGATATAGGAATTTTTATTGCTGGTATAGCGTGAATTTGCAAAATCCCTGATGGTGTATAGTTCTTCTTTGTAACTGTTCAGAACCCTCTGGTTTTAAACTGATTTTTGTGAAAAACAGAGA
>JAJQIL010000113.1 GCA_021199235.1 Lachnospiraceae bacterium
AAATCTGGGGCTGATAGGCAGCATTTTCATATGTACAGAAACCTATATGACTGTGTTTAGATAGAAAATGAAAAGACCGGACAGAAGATGAATCCGAATTCATATTCTGTCCGGCAATTTTGTCCTTTGTAATTACAGCACCTTATTTAAGAAATCAATCGTGCGCGGCTCCTTCGGGTTCAGCAGCACCTCCTGCGGAGTGCCTTCCTCCACGATATAGCCGCCGTCCATAAAGAGGACGCGGTCCGCGACCTCGCGGGCGAAGCCCATCTCGTGTGTGACGATGACCATCGTCATACCGTCCGCCGCGAGCTGCTTCATGACCTGCAGCACCTCGCCGACCATCTCCGGGTCAAGTGCGCTGGTCGGTTCATCAAAGAGCATGATATCCGGCTCCATGCAGAGGGCGCGTGCGATCGCGACACGCTGCTTCTGGCCGCCGGAGAGCTGATTCGGGAAAGCGTCGGCCTTATCTTCCATGCCGACCTTGACCAGCATTTTCCGCGCACGCTCGGCAGCTTCTTCTTTGCTCGCTTTTTTCAGATCCACGGGAGCCAGCGTCAGGTTCCGCATGACATCCATATGCGGGAACAGATTGAAATGCTGGAACACCATACCGATATTTTCCCGCAGCCTGTTGATATCCGTTTTCTTATCGGTCAGGCTCATGCCGTCGACCGTGATCTCCCCGCCGGTAATCTCCTCAAGATTGTTGATGCAGCGCAGGAATGTGGATTTGCCGCTGCCGGAGGGACCGATGACCACGACCACTTCACCTTCATAGATGTCCGTGGAGATATCTTTTAAAACTTCCAGCTTTTTGAAATTCTTCTTCAGATGAGATACGTGAATTTTGACATTTTTATTCTCTGCCACGGTTCAGCCTCCTCTCCAGGACTCGCGAAATAACGGTCAGGATCTCGATGACCACCAGATACATGACTGCGACGATGGCCCAGGTCTCGAATGTCATAAAGGTGTTCGCAACCACGTTCTTGGCCGTGTTGACCAGTTCCGGGAAACCGATGATCGACAGGATCGAGGTATCCTTCAGCGTGATGATGAACTGGTTGATGATGCTCGGGATCATTGTACGGATGGCCTGCGGCATCACGACGCGGTACATGGAGCGCCACCAGGGAAGCCCCAGGCTCCTTGCTGCTTCCATCTGTCCTTTATCCACGGACTGGATACCGGCGCGGATGATTTCCGACATATACGCGCCGCAGTTCAGAGCCAGACAGATCGTACCGGCCTGCAGGGCGCTTAAGGTAAATTTGGAACCGGAAGCAACGATGTTGTTGATAAAGGCCGGAACGCCAAAATAGATAAAATACGCAAGGACGATCATCGGCACGCCGCGGATGGCATCTACGAAGACACGGTTGACAGCGCGGCAGAATTTATTCTTTGTGACGCCGAGGATGCCGAAAAAGATACCGAGGATGCAGGCAAAGAACAGGCCGCACAGCGCGAGCAGCACAGTCTGCTGCATCGCGGCCAGCAGGAGCTGCCCGTATCTGGTAATAATCTTAACCATGAAAAAACTCCTTTCGGGTAGTACCGGCAGCCAACCCGAAAACAGTGGTTGCCTGTGCGGTTATGTTTATTATCATGTAAAAAGCTGCCGAAAATTCCGGGCAGAATTGACGACAGCTTTTCCTGTAACTGTACGTTGCGCAGACAGCGTAACTGCTCAGTACCTTCACAGTTATGCTGTTCTGAATAGTCATTCGACAGTTACGCTTTCATTTCAATCAGGAATTCTCCGAATCTCCGCGAAAGATTACTCAGTAACAGCTTCTGTCTCGACCTCGGTCTCAGCCTCATCGTCTGTGAGCATAGCAGCTTCTGCTGTAGCGGCAGCATCCTCGCCAAGGTAGGTAGCGATGATCTCTGCATAGGTGCCGTTCTCTACGATGTTTGCAAGACCTGCGTTGAACATGTCAAGCAGCTCCTGGCTGTCCTCGGAGAAGATAGCGAAGCCGTACGGAGAACCTTCGTTCTCGGTATCATACAGGATTGTCATTGCAAGCTCGCCGTCCTGGATGGAAGCAGCCATGATCGGCGTATCCTCGAAGCAGGCTACAACCTGGCCGCCGAGAACTGCCTGATACATTGTCGGTGAATCCTCATAATAAGTAATCTCAAAACCATACTCCTCCTGCAGGCTCTCTGCATAGGAAGCACCCTGTGTACCGGTCTTTACACCGACAGTCAGACCAGCCAGATCTTCGAATCCGGTGATCTCGGAGTCAGCAGCAACCGTCATGGACTGTGTCGCGTTGTAATAACCATCGGAGAACGTCCAGCCGGACTCCTTGCGCTCATCAGTAATGGAAGCGCCTGCGATCATGCCGTCAGCCTGTCCTGCCTGGCAAGCCGCGATAGCGGAATCCCAGCCGAGGGAATTCAGCTCGTACTCAAAGCCCTGATCTTCTGCGATCGCTGCGAGAATATCAACGTCAATACCAACGAACTCACCGTCGTCATTTGTGTACTCGAACGGCTTAAATACTGTGTCCGTTGCGATCACCCATACCTTGGACTCTTCTTCTTCAGCGGCCACCGGAACGCTCATGCATCCGATCGTCATAGCTGCTGCGAGCACGAAAGCTAATTGTTTCTTCATAATGTAACACTCCTTTTCTTGAAAAAATTGATAAATAGATATGGTGAACAACAATCCGAATTGTCATTCCATATGATAATGAAAAAGGACGCAGCTAACACAAGCTGACGCCCTTGTCACTTTTTTTTATTCTAACACTGAGTTTTTAATATGTCAATCACAGGAGAAATGAAAAATATCTAAATTACCGGATTTGGGTCATTTGTGAAAGGATGGTAACTATTCAGGACAGTACCTCGCACTTGCTGCGAGGTACGTATGAAAACTTATATTTTACAGGAAAAAGTCCCATCGCGCAGCGATTTTAAATGGACTTTTTCCTGTAATATGGGCCATTTATGATAATGTCCTTATATACCACAAGAGAAAATGTCCCAAA
>JAJQIL010000030.1:0-35195 GCA_021199235.1 Lachnospiraceae bacterium
CTAAAGTATTGAGTTTTCAAGGTTCATCACACCAAATGGTGTGGGAAGTTTGAGTGAATTACAAACCAGAAACTAAATTTGTCAGGAGTGAGCGGGGTGGTCATGTACACTACGAGGGAAGCCGGGGAAAAGCGGATTACAATGAGTGTTACAAGCCATATTTTGAGGAAATCTCATATGCAGTAGGCGATAATGGAAGAGTTTCCGGAATCAGGAAGAATGGTTTAAAGTATAAAGGCTATGTGATCAGCACCGGTAAAATGAATGAAAAGAAGGCTTTTTATGTCATACCGGAAATTGACGAAGACCATGAAGTGAGCGTTTCAGATGAACAGATAAAAGAAGCTGTGAGAGCGTTTCAGATTGATTACAACCGCAGAAAGAACGGGCTGAAGGATAAAAAGGGGAAGTTTATTGAATTTTTCGATCTGCCGCATGATGGTGAAACACGGCCGGTGTTCTATATCGAGCTGGGCGGCAGATTATACTTTGGTTATACGCCCCGCCTGCGGCTGATGTTTGAACATACTATACTGGATGGTTTGCATCAGGAAGAAGAAATCACAGATTTCTCGAAAAACATGTTTGGTTATTCCCGACAGAATGGGGATTCTCATAAATCCAGACTGTTTTTTACAGACGCAGTCATAACAAATCAGGCTACTGTACTTCAGCCAAAGAATCTGATTCTGGCGGAACCAAAACCGACCAGTTATCTGGAATATGTGTGCCAGAATGATGGAAAACCGGTAAAGACATACAATGATAAAGATTTCCGTCTGCGCGGAACAAAGCAATACTGGCTCCAGAATACGGTCAACGACGGTATAGCTTCTGATAAGGAAAATGTGAAGTCCACCATAAAACCATTAAAGGAAGGATGTACATTTGAAGGAAAGACTCGCTTTCAGAATCTGACTGCTTTGGAACTTGGGCTTCTCATCTGGAGTGTGCGACTTGAAAAGGACTCTCAGATGAATGTGGGGAAAGCAAAGGCTTATGGATACGGCCGGATAAAGGTAAATAAAACAGACTTATATTTGCAGAACCAGCAATCCGCCTATATTCCGGGATTGGAAGGGCTCTCGGATGTTCAGATGGTTAAACTTTCGGAAGAGGAAAGAGATACATTTATAAATGCGTATAAAGTATTTCTTGCTGACTGGCTGAAGGGGGAAGAGCATAGTGCCTCGTCCTGGACGAGCTGCCATGCGGCAGTGTTTGCCGAGGAAGATCAAAAATGGGCGCAAAAAGTGCTGTTGCAAAATCCGAGCCTTGGTGACTTTTTCTATATGAAGAAACGTGTTGCCTCCGGCCAGATGGTACAATATATGTCTCTTGAGAAAAAGCCAGGCTCCCAGAATTTTGGGATATTTAAACAAAAGAACAATCCGCTTCCAACGGTATTTGATTATCGTCAGAATGACAGTAACAGGAAAAAACAATTCCTGAAAGGGGAACAGCAAAGTGGCACAGACGTTTGACATTCCATATATCAGACTTCATTTTTCTCTGGAAATGCTCGAAGATACCATACTGCCGTCGACCAAGGCTTCTGCCTTGCGCGGCGGTATGGGAGAAATGCTGCTTCGCCAGAACTGCGTCCGGGACAGGAAATGCGACAGCTGCTCTTTTCAAAAGGACTGTGTGGTCTGGGATACGTTATATTCCCGCATGGAGATCCGACCAGGCTATGTGACGGGAAAGGAGAGCATCGGATATCTGGTTGAATGCAGTGACAGGACAACACATTTCAGTGCCGGAAGCCACCTGAATTTCCAGCTTACGTTGTTTGGACGGAGCATTCCATTTTTCAACAGTTATATGCAGGCATTTTTGTATCTGGGAATGTCCGGTCTTGGAAAATACCATTCCAGGTTCCGGATATCGGAAGTGAAGAATTCTCAGGGACAGCGGCTGGTTTATGGAAATGAAGTGAATATGCAGAATTACCGTATCTTGTCGGTTTCAGATTATGTGCGTGAAAGAAAAGAAAAGCTGTCGGCCGAAGACGGCCGGTACGTGCTTGTGTTTCTTTCTCCGCTGAATATGAAATTTCAGGGAAAGGAACTGACTGATTTTTCAGGAGAAGCCGTGACAAAAGGGGCTGTTCGGCGCATTCAGATGCTGAATTATTATCTGGGACGGGAAATGGCTGCGCCCCGGATAGAGGAATATCCGGTTCTTGGAAGCTCTCATGCAAAAAAAGAAGATATTCACCGCTATTCCAGCACACAGGAGTCCAAAATGCAGATTTCCGGAATTACCGGCAGAGCGGTAATGGAATCTGTGCCGGATGAATGTCTCGAATATCTTCTTGCCGGAGAACTGACGCATATCGGGAAAAATACAAGCTTCGGGTTTGGAAAGTATATTATCAATAAAGAATGACACACATAAATGAAAGCAGGCATTGCCTGCTGCCAGCTGCGAAAGAAGGGCAAATATATGGATTCTGCAATGGAAAATGTTTTAATCCTGACACTGGGAACAGGATTAAACATTGATAAGGATATTTCCAAAGAACTGACGCAACAGAACGGTCTGACTGAAGAAGAAAAAAGGAAAAGAATGATGGAGATATTCTCTTCGGATCAGTTCTGCTATAGAAAAGCAATTTACTGTACACCCGAAGCAGCCGGAGAAAGGCTGGAAATAGAGTCGGAATTTGTTGCCAAACCGCTGGTTCTTCTGGAAAAACCGAAACAGATCTTTATAATAGGCACGGTAAAATCCTCATGGTCGAGCTTTTACAATAAGTTCGCCGGAAACAGGGATTTTGAACATTTTTATACATTGTTTGAAATCGAGACTGCCAATGGGAAAGATACAGGAAATGAGCGCCTGTGTGAGATAACAGCCATTATTGAAAAGATATACAAGAATGATAAGGTGCTGCAGTCTCTGTATTCTGCTGATGAACCGCCAGTGGAACTTCATATTCTCCTGACTAAATATGGGCTGAACGAAGCGGAACTGAAAGATAATTATAAGATCATCAGTTCTATGGAAAAATATTTTCAGAAGGACAGGCAATACCAGATTTCATTTGATATTACGCATTCGTTTCGTTCGATACCTATTTATGATCTTGTCATTTTAAATTACTTGAAGCACATTACGCAGTACCATGTTGAGATTTCTCATGTGTACTATGGAAATGTGGAAGTGAGCGGAGAAGCGGGGAAAGCATATATCGTCGATCTCAAAGATCTGATAAGCGTATTGGAACTGACCAATGGCGTTGGCGAGTTTCGCGATACCGGAAATGCTGTCGCCCTGCTTCATGAACTTTCAGATTCAGAATCGGCTCTGGGTACAGCTTTAGAAAGGTTTGACTGGGCTACCCAGATCAATGATTACCAGGCAATCATAAACTCTGTGGAAGGTTTGCTGCGGCTGGTGAATACACCTGAAACAAAAAGCCGCTATACGGATCTAAAAGATATGCTTGCCAGGGTTCTGGAAGAACAGTTTATTTCTGAAGAAAAACTGCTTGAACTGAAAGAGAGTTCGACTTATCCGGATCATGTTGGGGAACTTCAGCTATGTATCTGCAAGTGGTTCCGGAATCAGAACCGATATGGGCTGGCCATAGCTACTGCATTGGAAACATTGAGAAGCTTTCTTGTGCCGTTTTATCTGAGAAGGAATGGCGGCCTGAATGATGAAATCACATTGACCGACTGCCAGAACGAGAATAAGAGAAAGAGTGCAGAAGATGTGCTTACTCATTTGTCCGGCTTTATTAAAAGCGGTGAAATGAAAGCGGACTCAGAAGAGCTTAAGCTTTTGTGTACTGTGGCGGACCTGAGAGATCAGGTCAGACCGATAAGAAATCGTTTTGCACATAATTTAATGTCCGCTCAGGACAAAACGACCGGGGATGAAAGAATGTCTGAGCGGAATGAAACGGATGAATATTTAAATGATAAAAAACTGATTGATGAGTTTATATCCGCATTGGATCGTCTTTTTGCTTTACCAAAAGGAAAAATCGCGAAAGCGTATTATAAAAAGCCGGCTAAAAAAATGACTCGGAAAATAAGCAGCAATAAGGAAATGAGGCTGATCATTTGCAATGCTGACAGTTATGATAATAAGTATAAAAAACTTTTAGAATACAGATTCCTGAAAAAAAGCAATAAAAACAGCTTTGATGTTTATGTTTTGCCGGAGCAATTATCGAGGATGATCAGCAGCAGAACGAAACAGGAAGAAGTTATCCTGGATGCGTTTCTGGTACGGCAATATATAGAGGAGCATTTTGAAACAGAACATTTAACTGTGATCCTGGATGACCTCAGGTATCTCCAGTGTGTGTTTTATCCTGCGGTTTTAATGAGACAGAATATTGATGTTAATTTGCTTCAATACAATCAAAAGAATAAGCAAAAGACTCTTCAGATTATATCATCGTCATACGAGCTGGAATTGGAATATGACGAGATGGAGCAGAGAGCTGCTGAAGAATATGTGAGTGCTGAATGGACTCATGAGACATGGGAACTTTTACATAAAAGTTATGCATCAGATTCTGAATGGTCAATAAAAATAAAGGAAGGAGAGCACATAAGATATAGTCCTCTTCCAATGAACCATTAATCTTTTGATGCGCAGAGCTGCGTAAGAAATTTTTTCAGCTATTGCTGGACGCAGCTCTCACATAATTGATTCTGAGTTTAATATATTTTGTTGACATTGGTGGATGAAAAGTTTATTATGATCTCAGAAATAGCGTGAACCCCAAAAAATGACCTAAAAATCCTCATTATCAGAATATTCTGATAATTATTTGCGGAAATGACCTTCGGAAGCCGCATAAATAAAGGCTTTTTCGAGGGGTGCGTAGAAATGAGGAAGCCCGCTACGAGGGCATTGACACAAGTTTCGCTAAAACAACACAAAGCACGTCGTCTGGTAGAAATGAGGAAGCCCGCTACGAGGGCATTGACACATTTTCGTTGTATCAATTAAACTATCCGTCATATCTATGTAGAAATGAGGAAGCCCGCTACGAGGGCATTGACACCGCGTTACCAATCGCATCGAACATACTAGACATATTGTAGAAATGAGGAAGCCCGCTACGAGGGCATTGACACCTTCCTGCTCATGTGTCATTGCGTGACGGCTAAACGTAGAAATGAGGAAGCCCGCTACGAGGGCATTGACACCTCTATTCTTCAAGAACGAGCCGAATACCTTGGTCACGGTAGAAATGAGGAAGCCCGCTACGAGGGCATTGACACACAGCGAGTAGTATAGCCACCGTATATCAGCTCACCGTAGAAATGAGGAAGCCCGCTACGAGGGCATTGACACTTAACGGCCATGATGACCGGTCTAACTCCAGCAGCTGCGTAGAAATGAGGAAGCCCGCTACGAGGGCATTGACACAGGTATATGGGTTACCTGCATATTCCCCTATACCGTGTAGAAATGAGGAAGCCCGCTACGAGGGCATTGACACATTTCCTCGGCCACCGATACCATGCTTGTATATGTAGAAATGAGGAAGCCCGCTACGAGGGCATTGACACATTCATCTGGTAGACGAAAATTTCCGTTATGCGTGTAGAAATGAGGAAGCCCGCTGTGAGGGCATTGACACCCCTTGCTCGTTGACACGCTCGTTTCCTTTGGCGTCGTAGAAATGAGGAAGCCCGCTGTGAGGGCATTGACACTTACCTGCGATGAAGCTACCTTTTTCCGGCTTGTTGTAGAAATGAGGAAGCCCACTGTGAGGGCATTGACACAAATCAGAAAGACTTGTTTCGTTCTTTCTAATTTCTCCGTAGAAATGAGGAAGCCCGCTGTGAGGGCATTGACACAAGTTCTGAATCTTTGGAATGAACACCTCATTCATGTAGAAATGAGGAAGCCTGCTGTGAGGGTATTGACACAATTCGATTGCCTTGTCAAAATCAGTCAGCGCCCAGATGCGTAGAAATGAGGAAGCCCGCTGTGAGGGCATTGACACGATGAGAGATACTTTGTACAGTAGTATTTCCCTCTTGTAGAAATGAGGAAGCCCGCTATGAGGGCATTGACACTGCTTATTCATGACTCTATCGCGGGTTGCGAACGGAGTAGAAATGAGGAAGCCCGCTACGAGGGCATTGACACGGTTTTCTTTGCCTTGCTCTTTGCCTTGACCGTCGTTGGTAGAAATGAGGAAGCCCGCTACGAGGGCATTGACACCGTTTCCTCTCCTGGAATTCAATTTCAGACTTCACCGTAGAAATGAGGAAGCCCGCTGTGAGGGCATTGACACACCCAGAGTATACCTACAAACTTTTTAGATCTGTATGTAGAAATGAGGAAGCCAGCGAACAGTACGCAATGAACCATAAGAAGAATAATTTTATCTGGATCAAGAATTGAGCTATCCACTGCACTCGGATGGCTCTTTTTTTGCTGGAAATTTATGTGGTAACGGAAGAATTTTTTAAAAGTCGCAACTTTTCCTTTTTCTTTAACCTATTTTTTTATCAGGGAAAGGGAATGAGACCAGCAGGAATAGCAGGACAAAAAAATCAAAATAAATTAACAACAACCGCAACTTTTCAATCAAATCTGCACTATGTATTAAGTATGAGGAGGTGAGAAAACAACATACAGATAAAACAGGAATGAAACTTGATACTAATCCGGTTGGAACAGGAATAAAAAGCTATAGAGGAAAATTATCAGGAGGAAAAGAACAATGACAAATAATGAAAAAATCAAGTGTAACGCGATCATCCATTCAGCAAGTGCAGAAGCAGCAGCAGTTGGAGCGGGTCTTGCTCAGGTTCCGGGAAGTGATAATCTTGTAATTACGCCGATTCAACTGACTATGACAATCGCTTTAGGAAAAGTATTTGGATTAAATTTGAGTGAGAGCGCGGCGAAAGCTGCTGTAGGAAGTAAGGCGGCATCAACAATTGGAAGGACAGCTTCACAGGTTTTGCTTGGTTGGGTTCCCGGTGTAGGAAATGTAATAAATGCCGGTACGGCAGCGGCGATAACCGAATCAATGGGATGGATCCTGGCAAAGGAATTTGAAAAGGAGGCGAGGCACATAGCATAGATTTAAATCAGTGATTTATGGGATATCATTTACAAAGGATAATTTAAGACAGTATTGGCAGCGACAGGCGCAATTGGGACAGCGATAGCAACCGTAGGAGGAGTAGTCACAACAGCAGTAACGACGGCGGCAACAACGGCAGGAATAGACCCGGCAACAGCGGTAGCAACAGGCGCCATAGCAGGAGGAACAACAACTACAGGATTGAATGTTGCAGCTATAAATACAGTAAAAGATGCAGTAGAAGAATTGGAATAATAAAGAAGGACACGCGTTACTAATATAGGAACATAAATCAGATAAAAACAATAAAATAGAATTAAAAAGGTAACAAAGACAAGGCTATATTATTCATTTGAAAATTACCATTTGCCATGATAGAATGAAATTGTTCCGATAAAGATAAAAGCAGAAAAAATGAAAGGAAGTGAGAAAATGTTTGAGAGCGTAAAAATTTTTGTGAAAATCGTGATTATTCTGAAAGAACTTATTTGATGTAGCTATATGCCAATTGGAGAATGGAGGTGATTTGATGAATATTGTACCAATTCAGTGCCCGCTTTCGTGGGTTTGCCCGGGAAAAGGCATCATGTGCATACTTTGCCCGCTTTCCCGGAGATTGTAATGTTCGTTCAGACGGATCTTTATTATTGTTTTTGACGGGAGAAGGGGGAAAGAAGCACGAATATGGAAACGGTAAATAAGAAGAACAAAGGAAAGAAGACTGGACTTATAGCGGTAATTTCACTCGTGGTTGGAACGGCTGTTTTCGCTTTGCTGAAAGTTATGGCCGAATGGAGAACAGATTATATAACGGTTTCAAGAAGAGATGAGAATGGAGATGAAAAATATGTGGAAATGGCAAAAAGAGGGCTTTGGCACAGGGTGGCAGAACTTTTAAGAAAATTTTAGTGGACAGAAGGAAAAGAGTTTGTTTTTATTTTACAGGTTTTAGCATTAATAACGGATACAGCGGCAACTGTGACTGGATTGGCTTGGGCTCGGCAGGAACAATGGGAACAGTTGAAATTGAAAAGGAAATAGCAGAAATAGCAGAATAAATCTGAATGAGAAAGGTAAGGTGAGTTTATGATTTAAATCGGTGTTATGAATAAAGGCGATGGAGAAAAAATAATTCGAATTAACAAGCTTATTGCAACTTTTCAATCAAATCTGCACTATATATAAAATATGAGGAGGCGATGTGTATAGAGTAAGAATGAAAAATAACTTAGAATCTGCAACATGGGAACTGAAATCCGGAAATCAATATTCATACAAAAACACATAAGCGAATTTTAAGGAGGAAACAATTATGTTATTTATCTTACCGGTTTTAGCAGCAGTAGCAGAGACAGCAGCAACAGTGACAGGAACAGTATTGGCAGCGACAGGAACAGTTGGAACAGCGATAGCAACCGGAACGGCAGCTGTGGGAGGAGCAGTCACAACAGCAGTAACAGCGGCAGCAACATCGGCAGGAATAGAGACAGCAACAGCGGTGGCAACAGGAGTCGTAGCAGGAGGGACAACAACTACAGGATTGAACATTGCAGCTATAAATACAGTAAAAGATGTAGTAGAAGAATTGGAATAAAAGGAGGATGGCAGTATGATTAAGATCGGTGTTATGAATAAAGGAGATGAGGTGCTCGGCGTTACAAATGATTTTATTGCGATCCGCAGAAGGAAAGGAGATGTAGATATTATTCCACTATTGAAGGACTGCTTTCCATGGCAAATAGATACTGCAAATATAATCAACATCGGCTACGGGAAAAATATTGTAACAATGGAGACAGAGGACGAAGTGTCGGTTAGCAGTTTTTAGCCACGCAGGAAAGGGCGGCAAGTAAAAAAATAAAATAATAAACCAGTAATTCGAGAGAAAAGGAGATGCAGAAAATGGCAGGGAAAAGAAATCGTGTAGTGGTAGCTGTGATTAGTGGTATGACGGATACGCAGGCGGCAGATGTAACGAAAGAAATAATGAAAGCCAAGCAAAAAAAGGCGCCTAACGCGAGAGGTACAATTGCAAGTGGGAATGAAAACGAAGTTGGTGGTTTGTTGCAGCAGGGTTATAGAAAGCAGATAAAGTAGGGGCTGGGTGATTTAGTGATCATACAGCCCCTGTTTTATCTGTTTTTGATTTAACATTTTCTGCACCATTCTGAAGAAGTATATTGATGCGTTTTTCGAAAAGGATGAAACAAATGAAGAAGTATTTTTCTGAGTTCAATATATTTTGTTGACATTGCTGGATGAAAAGCTTATTATGAACTCAGAAATGGCGCGAGCCCCAAAAAATGATCTAAAAGTCCTCATTATCAGAATATTCTGATAATTATTTGCAAAAACGACCTTCGGAAGCCGCATAAATAAAGGCTTTATCGAGGGTACCGTAGAAATGAGGAAGCCCGCTATGAGGGCATTGACACGAGTGTTGCACATCTTCTGATCTTTCGGCTTTCTCGTAGAAATGAGGAAGCCCGCTATGAGGGCATTGACACTAACCGGATGAGTGTTTTCATACGTAGCCACATGAAGTAGAAATGAGGAAGCCCGCTATGAGGGCATTGACACCGTCGAAGAAGTCCTGACTTGTGCAGGTGGGTTCCTGGTAGAAATGAGGAAGCCCGCTATGAGGGCATTGACACCGTACTTCTTTGATGTCTCCCACTCATCCCAGCTGTGTAGAAATGAGGAAGCCCGCTATGAGGGCATTGACACAGTTTTAGTTTCCTCCTTATATTTTTATAATGGCGTAGAAATGAGGAAGCCCGCTATGAGGGCATTGACACCTCCTGGGCTATCATTTTGAGCTGTAACGCCCCATGGGTAGAAATGAGGAAGCCCGCTATGAGGGCATTGACACAAACCTTTCTTTTTCATTACTGCTCACCCCCATTCAGTAGAAATGAGGAAGCCCGCTATGAGGGCATTGACACGTTACACATGTTAAATCCCAGGGATTCTCACTCGTAGTAGAAATGAGGAAGCCCGCTATGAGGGCATTGACACATCGTCCGAATCGATACTCTTCGTCACCTCGTTCACAGTAGAAATGAGGAAGCCCGCTATGAGGGCATTGACACGTATTTCCAGCAGCAAGGACTGTTTCATCATCAGCAGTAGAAATGAGGAAGCCCGCTATGAGGGCATTGACACAAAACACGACAAGCCAATGACAGTCGCAAGTGTTCGTAGAAATGAGGAAGCCCGCTATGAGGGCATTGACACATTGATTGCTGCAATGCTTTCGGCTGTTTCCGATTCGGTAGAAATGAGGAAGCCCGCTATGAGGGCATTGACACAGAAATCTTGTATAATAAGATCTCCCTCTTTCTTCGTAGAAATGAGGAAGCCCGCTATGAGGGCATTGACACATATGAAGAGTAGGTACTCGCTCTTCCAGCCGAGGTAGAAATGAGGAAGCCCGCTATGAGGGCATTGACACGCTCCGGAGACATCTCGTGTCTCGAGAACCACATAAGTAGAAATGAGGAAGCCCGCTATGAGGGCATTGACACCTCCAAGCCCACTTATCCCGTGGCCTTTGTTATCGTAGAAATGAGGAAGCCCGCTATGAGGGCATTGACACAAGGCCGTCATAATACCGCAACAATACTCGGTTGTCGTAGAAATGAGGAAGCCCGCTATGAGGGCATTGACACTCATATAATATGTACTCATGGTACTCCTTCCTCCTGGGTAGAAATGAGGAAGCCCGCTATGAGGGCATTGACACGTCTGCGGCCTTAGCCTTTTCTACCCTACAGTACTCCATGTAGAAATGAGGAAGCCCGCTATGAGGGCATTGACACTCTCATCCGTTCATTGTTTTGTTCGACTTCTCTTTTTCGTAGAAATGAGGAAGCCCGCTATGAGGGCATTGACACTATTTTACCGCTCCCCACCTTTCTTTACAGAATATCCGTAGAAATGAGGAAGCCCGCTATGAGGGCATTGACACCCTCCATCTTTCCGGCTATAAATGAACCTTTTTCCGTAGAAATGAGGAAGCCCGCTATGAGGGCATTGACACGTGACATCAACCGACGACCGCGGACTTCTTTCGTTGTGTAGAAATGAGGAAGCCCGCTATGAGGGCATTGACACATGTCTCATTCATTATGGTACTGTGACTCCCTCATCCCGTAGAAATGAGGAAGCCCGCTATGAGGGCATTGACACACTATGGCCTTTTCGTACTTACCGAGGCCACAAGGTAGAAATGAGGAAGCCCGCTATGAGGGCATTGACACTTTCGTTGTTCGAGTATGCCCAAATCCTCAGAACATCGTAGAAATGAGGAAGCCCGCTATGAGGGCATTGACACACTATGGCCTTTTCATATTTTCCAAGACCACTCGTTTGTAGAAATGAGGAAGCCCGCTATGAGGGCATTGACACATTTCTACTAAAGTATTCTTAGATTCTGTCAGCTTGTCGTAGAAATGAGGAAGCCCGCTATGAGGGCATTGACACATTCGTTTCTCCGACGAGCAAGCCATCAAGGAAGATTTTGTAGAAATGAGGAAGCCCGCTATGAGGGCATTGACACATTGCCGTAATGCTCTCCATCGCCTTCTGATCTGCCGGTAGAAATGAGGAAGCCCGCTATGAGGGCATTGACACCCTCCGATACCAATTGCCGTACCTCCAATGAGACCGGGTAGAAATGAGGAAGCCCGCTATGAGGGCATTGACACATAGTTGCTCCCTGTACGTTCTGATTCATTTTCTTTGTAGAAATGAGGAAGCCCGCTATGAGGGCATTGACACTACTCTATGATCGACTCATCTCTATAATCGATCATGTTAGTAGAAATGAGGAAGCCCGCTATGAGGGCATTGACACCGTTTTTTGTCATATTAAAACTCATATCTAATTCTGTAGAAATGAGGAAGCCCGCTATGAGGGCATTGACACGATTAATTGGGGCTACTATTGCTATAATATCAAGTAGAAATGAGGAAGCCCGCTATGAGGGCATTGACACCCTCCGGACTCCATGAAGATATATGTAGAAGCGCCATCGTAGAAATGAGGAAGCCCGCTATGAGGGCATTGACACACTCGGTATCCGTTCGACCGTAGCATTTTGTTAAATGGTAGAAATGAGGAAGCCCGCTATGAGGGCATTGACCACCAAATACTTGCAACACAATAGATAACGCGATGGTGATTATCAGCGAGTACACGCTTGAACCAAAGCCAGGTACAAATTTTTTCTATGTTCGGAGCAGGGCAGTCTGTGACTGCCCTTTTTGCGATGGCAAATTAAAGATGATTGGCAGCCGCCAACGCAAACTGAGGCGTTTGGACGGTGAGACGATAATCCTGATCATCCGGCGGTTTCGTTGTCTGGATTGCCTGCGCATCCATCATGAATTCCCGGATATCGTTGTTCCATATAAAAGATATGACGCGGAGACGATAGAACGAATCATGATATCTATGCCCGCTGCAGATTCTGAAGATCTGGAGAATCAATCGACAGGATCAGAGAAAACTGTCCGCACTTCTGAACTGGATTTTCCATGTGAACTCAGCACGGCTTTACGGTTAGTAGATTGGTTTCTTGGACTACTTGCATCTCTGAAACAATCAGAAAAAACGCGGCAGACCATGATCATGCGGCTGCTGCAGATCGAATCGATTTCCATAGACAATTTGAAAAATCTGGCAATCGGCTGGATGAAAAGCTTTATCCGTGCAGTAATTGTTACGGAATATACCCGTTTTGCATAGCTTCGGAATGGCTCCTTTGCTAAACTGCCATTATAAGCTGGAGGACAATTATGATGCGGCTGTAAAGCTGCAGCATACGGCACAGAAAGGAGCGGCAGGATATGGCGGACGATCAAAAACGAGAAGCGCTTTCAACACCGGAGGAGATTCAAAAACTGGCGGAAGACCAGAGGCTGGAGAAGCGGACGGAAGTCTGGATGGGGATGGAACGGAAGACAAGCAGGCAGCGGGAAAAGGCGGAGAAATATTATGAGAACAATCTGATGCAGCTTATCATTGAGCATTACAGGGAGAAAAACGTAGATATGGTATTTGAGGAAGTCGACTACCTGATTCTCTCTGTCGGTACATCATATGAGCCGCTTCTTTTAAATATTTCCCTGATGAAGCCGAAGAGAATTCTGTTCCTTTATACGGAGGACTCTGAGAGTATTATTAATAAGGTTGTGAATTTCCTGCACCTGCAGGTGACGGAGTATGAAAAGAGTAAGGTGGATCCGACGGATTCTCTGTCTGTTTATCAGAAAATCAAGGAAGCTTATGTGGCATGGGATCGTCCGGCGCGGGTCTATATAGATTTTACCGGTGGAACGAAGACAATGTCCGCGGCTGCGGCGCTGGCAGGGTCATTGATCAATGTTCAGCTGGTCTATGTCGGTACGAACGAGTATATGCCCTTTTTCCGTAAGCCGAAACCTGGGAGCGAGGAGCTGTTTTATATCGACAATCCGATTGAGGTGTTTGGAGACTTTGAACTGGAAAAAGTGTTCGCGTTGATTGAACGATTTAATTACGCGGGCGCTGCGGAAAAGCTGAAGGACTTAAAAGATAATCTGCCGGATCCGCTGAACCGCCAGCAGATCAATTTTGTGTATCTTCTTGTTCGGGTGTATGAATGCTGGGATGCGTTGGAATTTCAGCAGGCAAAAGAGATTATGGAGGAGCTGCTGAAAGAACTGAAACGGGATTATCGGGTTCACAAGAAAATTCTGATGATGGATTTTCAGCCGATTCTGAATAATCAGTACAGGATTCTTTGTCAGCTGGATAAGATTCCGCCGCTGCTTCGGGAGAAAAAGCCGCAGGAAATTCTGAAAAACAAATCGGTGATCGTCGCACTGATGCATACGATGTACAGCAACGGGATACGGCGTGAGGAACAGGAAAAATATGATATGGGGGCACTGCTGTTTTATCGGCTTCTGGAAATGATCGTTCAGAAAAGACTGATGAATTATGGCCTTTATGTCTCAAGACCGGTGTACGATGAACTGGATTTTTCACTTGCGAAGGGATATGAGAACCTTTCAAGAGAGGAACAGTTTGGGAAACTGAAATCAGAAAACGCGAATTTACGTCAGCGACTATTCCGTGGGAAACCGCTGGATTATCTGCCGAACCCGGTCGCGCTGTTGGATGGATGCCTTCTGCTGGCTTCGCTTGGTGATGCGGTGATTGTTGAGAACGGAAAAGATCCTCTGCCGCAGCTGCAGAAGATCCGTGCAATGGTATCCTTGAGAAACAACAGTATTTTTGCTCATGGACTGGGACCGGTGCAGCGGGAGGATTATTTTAAATTCCGCAATTTTGTAACGGAACTCTTTCAGCATTTTTGTGAACTGGAGAAGGTGAACTTCGCGGTATACGAGCAGGCCTGTGCGTTTTTGAACCCGATCAACTCGCAGTATTATCAGATTATGGGGGAACCCGGATGAGTGTACTTTATGTGAAAGAGCAGGGCTCCTATGTCAAAAAGAGTGGAGAGACGGTCGAGGTGATGTCCCGACAGAATGAGCGGTTGCTGACGTTCCCGGTAGCAAATCTGGATGGGCTATCTGTATTTGGAAATGTGCAGCTTACCACGCAGGCATTGGCTTTTCTCCTGGAAAATGGTGTCGATGTAAGCCTGTTTTCCAGAAATGGCACCCTGATCGGTCAGGTACTGGCGGATGCGTCGAAAAATATTTTTCTCCGGCTGGCACAGTATGACGCCTATCAGGATTTTGACATCCGAATGGGGCTGGCCCGTGTGATTATCTGTAATAAGATAGAGAACCAGTGTCAATTGATCCAGCATTACCGTTATAAAGATGGATTTTCACCTCAACAGGAACTGGGGAAGATGGAGAAGCTGAAAAGAAAGCTGGAGACCTGCATGACCTCGAATGAAATACTGGGGGTAGAGGGAATGTGCAGTAATATTTATTTTTCCTGCTTTGCGCACATGGTCTCCTGCAATTTTGAGTTTAGCGGAAGAAACCGCAGACCGCCGAAGGATCCGATCAATGTGATCTTAAGTTTGGGATATACATTTTTGACAAGAGAAGTATGTACGGCTCTGGAAGCAGAGTCTTTTGAAGTGTATCTGGGTTTTTTACACGGCGTTAGATACGGACGAAAGTCCCTGGCACTGGATATGGTGGAAGAATTCCGTCAGCCGGTGGTTGACCGCTTTGTGATCCGGAGCTTTAACAAACGGATTTTAAACGAATTCGATTTTGAAGTGGAAGAAGATAAGGTGACACTTGCAGAAGAAGGATTCTCTAAGTTTTGCAGGGAATTCGAAAACTGGATGACCGGAAGAAAATCTGTACAGCCCGTCAATTATCGGAAACTGATTCGAAGCCAGGCGGCCGGGCTGAAGAAAGCTTTGCGGGATAAAACGGATTATACGCCGTATCACTGGGAGGGCGGCCGTGATTTATGTGATCAGTTATGACATCGAATCAGATCGGATGCGGACAAAACTTGCGAAGCTTCTGGAGGGATATGGCGTGCGGATTCAATATTCTGTATTTGAATGCTCCCTCACAGAGCAGCGTTTTAAAAAGCTGTACAGGGAAATCCTGAAGCTGACGACAGAGGACTGCCCGGGAAGTGTTCGCTTTTATGCTATCTGCCGGAACTGTGAGAACCGGATTGTCACGATTGGAAAACCCATGAATGAACTGGCTGAGCACCGGAAAGAAATCATTATTGTGTGAATCATGACGGAGGAGGAAAGAGGATATGGGACTCTATACGAAGATCATAGATCTGCAGAAGCTGCGGCTTGCCTGGAAGCAGGTGTATAAAAATAAACCAAAAGAAGGAATAGATGAAGTCACCTGCGATGCTTTTGAAGAGGACAAAGATAATCAGCTGAAGCTGTTGGCGGCGCAGCTTCAGGATCACAGCTATGAATGTCAGCCGGTGCGCCTCTGTCCGCTGTATAAAGGGGAAAAGGTTCGGTATATCAGCCTGTATTGTATGCGGGATAAGGTCGTACAGAATTCGCTGGCCAATGAATTATCCGGAATCTACGAAGGCCAGTTTCCGCCATGCACCTATGCCTACCGCAGCGGTAAATCAGCGCTGGAAGCGGGTAATGATGTAGTCAGACATATAAAAAGCACAGAAAATGAATATGTCCTGCGAACGGACATCCATTCTTTTTTCGACTGTATTGTTCATTCAAAGCTGTTTTCCATTCTTCGCGGCAGGATCAGGGAGGCGGATGTGCTGGAATTGATCCGCAATATCATATCTGTCCCATCTATGGAACGCGATGGTACCCTCAACAGAAAACAGGTGGGAATTTATCAGGGAGCTTCGATTTCTCCCGTGCTGTCAAATATCTATCTGATGCGGCTTGATGAGAAAATCATGCAGGAGGTCTCGTTTTATATTCGATATTCGGACGACCTTCTCCTTTTCTTCCAATCCTTTGATCAGGCGGCAGCCTACAGAGACAAATTGAAGCTGTATCTGGAAGAACTGGGCCTTGAACTGAATATGGAAAAGACGCAGCTGGTATCGGTAGCGGATGGATTTGATTTTCTTGGGTACCATTTCGACCAGACAGGAATGTCTGTGCCGGATAAGGCCAGAGAGCAGCTTGGTGAACGTCTGGAAAACATCTGGCTGGATTCTACACTTACGACATTTGAAGGTCGGATGCAGAAAGCTTCGGAAATAGTGACGGGATGGGAACAGTATTTTTCAACAGAAAAGTCGGCGGGCGGAATACTGGAATTTGCACTGCGTATCTATCGGAAGAAGAAGCCGGATCAGGCGGATCTGGAACAGTTTGTCCGGATGCGGGTCGGGCTTGAGAATCCTTTCCGGGATGTAGCAGAGTACCTGATCGCATTCTGGAATGAAAATGGACGCCGGGATATGGCTCTTCGGGAATACGAGTCGTTTTATGGCCTGCCGGAGATATGGGAGGATAAGCGTACCTTTGACAACATGGAAAATATAACGGATTCGGGACGGGAATCAGATGATGACAGAGCAGCGAGCGAGAAAACCGAGGCTGGAAAGGCAGCCCTGCTCCGTCAACTCCTTAAGCTTTACGAGCAATATTTTGCCGCCGAATCCCATGAAATCCGTGTGGAACTTATTCAGATTTATACAGACCTGAAAAAATATCGCAACGCTGCGTTCCTTACGGAGAATGAGCCAAAAGTGAATGGATCACAAATACAATTGCGGAGAAGAAATACTTTGAGTCCTGTAGCGGGAACTTCAGAGGGGATGGGACAATATGGTGATACAGACGCAGTGTCTTTGAATTCGAAAGAACGGAACCGCTATATAGAATTGTTTGTGGGACGCGAAGATCTTTATGCGTTGAATGTTATATCAGAAAACAACCGCAGAATCTGTGAGGATGTGCCGGAACCACTGCTGCCTGATGTTGTACAGTCGCACCTGGACGGCATAAATACGGTCAGCACATATATTCAGCGAAGCAACGCAACGGTAAAATACCTGGTGCTGGATCTTGATATTTCGAAAGCAGTTTTGCTTGGAAAAACGGAAGAAGTGGCTGCAGAATATAAGAAGAAGTGTTTTGAACTGGCTGTCGCCTGTATAAAGGAACTGCGTCATCTGGGCATCAGCGGATATCTGGAGGACAGCGGAAACCGTGGCTATCATGTGTGGGTGTTCTTTGACGGATGGATTCCTGCCAGGTATGTAAATCTGCTCACTGATATCATTGCGGTGAAGATGACTCCGGTCTTCCGCGACACAGGAATTCAGATTGAATATTTTCCAAATAAAACAAAAGTCAGAAATGGGAAGAAGGGACAGTGTATCAAACTGCCGTGGGGCATTCACCCAAAGTCCGGACGGCGCGGCTGCTTCCTGATGGAAACAGGTGAACCCTGCCAGCCACAGTCATCCATTCTGGATGATATCTCTGCGACATCTCTCCATCTGGTAAAAAGAATTATTTCCGCAAATCAGGCGCAGACAACTGAGAACCCCTTGGGGCAGAACATAGAGGTGGACAAAGATCTGTCTGAATTCGGAGGATTGCCTGACACGGTACGTGTGGTACTCGAAAACTGTACACTGATGCGTTACCTCTGTCAGAAAGCGCGGAAAACCCGCTATCTGACACACTTTGAGCGTCTCAGCATCCTGTATGTGTTTGGACATTTGGGCGAAGAAGGCCAGGAATTTGTGCACAAGGTCATGTCGTTTACTTTGAACTATTCTGAACATGTGACGCAGAAATTTATTACTCGCTGCCCGGAGAAACCAATCAGCTGTATCAAACTTCGGGATCAATATAAGCAGATTACCGCGGAAATCGGCTGCGCCTGCAGCTTCAGAAGAACCAAAAACTGTTACCCATCCCCGGTGCTGCACGCCTTAAAAAAAGCAGAAGAGAACACAGCGGTGACCATGCCGCTTTCCAGAACAGTATCGGTGGAACGGCAGGACGTCATGAAGAATGAGATCAATGTGACCGCTCACGTTCAGGAAATTGCGGAAAAACTGATTGAAATTCGGAAACAACGGAGAAATCTTGACAAGACTGCACGTAAATATGAGCAGGAATTAACAACACTGTTTGACGATAATCATACGGACAGCATGGAAATCAAAATGGGTCTTCTGGTACGAAGAAAAATCAATGATAAGGTGGAGTGGAGCATCGAGCTGTAAGGGGACTTGTCGTACGAAGGAACGAAGTTCCGATAATGTGACACTTGTCGGAGAGAGCGCCGGACATCCGGTGGCGAAGACGGTACAAATAAAGAGCGGGAAAAGGACTGTCCGGACGGATGATCCTTTTTTTGTTGAAGAACTGTCTCACGAGATTCCGACAGTATGAAACAGGTTGACATTGAAGTATGAAAAGCTTATTATTTCAGAAAAAAGAATGGTCTGTATAATAAAACTACAGGAAATATACAGATGAACGGATGGAAAGACGGATTATGAAAATTACTTTTGAATTAATAAAGCGTGATGGAGAAACAGTTTATTTCAGTAACAGATCGTTATGGATAAAAGCCCTGATAAGGAAAGCGGCGGATAAGGTTCTGATTCCGATTGATGATGAGGAAATAGAAGAGATAAACAGTGCTTTTTTTCAGGAACTGGTTTCGCTGAGTACATCACTTGGCCGTACCAGATTTGAGAACGAGGAATGGCGCGAATGTATAAAGAAGTCGATGGCCGCATATCCGGAGATCTGTAATGCATTTCTTTTTGCGCATAAAGAGGAAAACGCGGATTTGTATGAACAGATCTGTAAACAGATGAAGGAGATTACTCTGGATGGGGACAGAAGTAATGGCAGCGTAGACAGCAGCCTGACTTCGAGCAAACGTGCTCTGACCGTGGATGCCGTAGAAAAAATTACATACAGTAATTATCATCTGACTCCAGAGCAAAGGGAAGCCTGCAATGACGGGTATATATACATACATGATATGGGGCACAGAAGAGATGCTATCAATTGTTGCCTGTTTGACATGGAAAATGTGCTGACAAATGGTTTTGAGATGGGGGAGATGTGGTATGACGAGCCGGCCTCATTGAGCGAAGCGTTTGACGTGATTGCCAGTGTCTCCATTAATGCTGCCGCACAGATTTATGGAGGATTTACTATTCCCCAGATTGATGAACTGCTGTCAAAATATGCGAAGAAGAGTTTTGACTTATACGTCTCTGAATATTCTGAAACAGGGATTGAAAAACAGCAGGCAGCAGCTTTGGCTGATAAAAAAATCGAAAAAGATTTTGAAAAAGGCTTCAGCGCGTTAGAGGCTAAATTTAATTCACTGATCTCACCGAGAGGCGATTATCCATTTATTACAATATCTTTTGGCATTGGAAGAGACAAATACTCTCAAATGGCAACGAGAATGGCTTTGAAGGTAAGAAAAGAAGGCCATGGAAAGGATGGATTTAAGAGACCGGTCCTTTTTCCAAAATTAGTATTTTTATATGATAAAAATCTCCATGCAAAAGGAATGGAACTATATCATCTTTTTCAGGATGCCGTTGACTGCTCCAGCAAAGTTATGTATCCGGAATACCTGAGCCTGACCGGAGAGCGAGGGATTGTATCGGAAGTATATAAGAAATATGGGAAAGTGATCAGCCCTATGTGTTGCAGAGCTTTCCTTACCAAATGGTTTGAAAAAGGAGGAGAGGAACCTGCCGATGAAAATGATATGCCGATATTTATTGGTAGATTTAATATAGGCGTTGTTTCACTGAATCTTCCGATGATTCTGGCAAAAAGCAGGGAGAATTCCGGGGATTTTTTCAAAACACTTGATTATTACCTTGAACTGATAAGACAGATTCATAAGAGCACGTACAGGTTTCTGGCAGAAAAGAAAGCCTATACGAACCCGCTGGCTTTTATGCAGGGCGGTTTGTATGGCGGCCATCTGGACAGGGATGATAAGATTGAACCATTACTGAAGAGCGCTACTGCTTCTTATGGGGTCACAGCGCTGAATGAATTACAACGTTTATATAATGGAAAATCAATTGTTGAGGATGGTGCGTTTGCGCTTGAAACTGCACAGTACATCAATCATAAAGTTTCAGAATTTCAGGTACAGGATCATATTCAGTATTCTGTATATGGGACACCGGCGGAAAGCTTATGTGGGAAACAGGTCAGGCAATTTAGAGAGAAATATGGGATCATTGAAAATGTGAGTGACAGGGATTATTTTTCAAATTCATTTCACTGCCACGTTTCAGAAGACATTTCACAGATTGAGAAGCAGGAGTATGAGGCGAGATTCTGGGATTTGTTTAATGGAGGAAAAATTCAATACGTTCGCATTGATGTGCCATACAATATTCCGGCTTTGGAAACATATATTAAGCACGCTATGGATCTTGGCCTGTATGAGGGAATTAACATATCGTTAGCATATTGTGATAACTGTGGTTTCCAATGGAATAATATAAAAAATGACAGGCCTCAGATATGCCCCAGATGTAAAAAGAACGAGATGACTTTAATTGACAGAATGTGCGGCTATCTGGCATTTACAAGAGTTCATGGTAAAACAAGGCTGAATGAAGCAAAAATGGCGGAAATTAATGACCGCATATGTATGTAATGAGACAGAAGAAGTAAAATGGCAGATGTAAAAGATTGCTAAAACGCTGCTATAACGCCCCCGGGATTTCCCGGGGGCGAAATCTTTCGTTATGCTGGTTGGAATCAATTATGCCAGAGAAGCGAAAGGAAAAGACAAAACGGCACTCTTGATACGCCGATGAAGCTGACATGCTTTAGCCGTCCCGGACGGTTTGGCAAGTCCTTTGCGGCCAAAATGCTGTGCGCGTATTATGATAAAAGCTGTGCGATTATGCACTTGCATTTTTCGCATCTTATGAAAGGTCAAAATCTCAGCCTGTCTTCCGTACGCATGGTGAATAGTAACAAAGCATCAGAAGAGCTGCATAAAAATGTTCAAATGCACAAAAAATGGAAATGAATATTGAAATTCTGGCCATTCAGCGATAGAATAGCATTACTAAAATTTGTGATTGTGCACGGAAATGAGGAATGCAACATGGAAATCAATAGAGATTCTTACCTGCAGCAGCTGATAGAACGAAAAGATAATGGAATGATAAAGGTGATTACCGGCATTCGCAGATGCGGGAAGTCTTATTTGCTGTTTACGATCTTTAAGAGATACCTTTTGGAGAATGGTGTTGATGCTGATCATATTATCGAGATTGCACTGGATGGTATTGAAAGTGAGGAGTTGAGAGATCCTAAAGTGTGCTTCCATTATATCAGAGAAGCTATGAAGGATACCGGCAGCTACTATCTGCTTCTGGATGAAATACAGTTCATGCCGCGTTTCGAAGAAGTATTGAATAGCCTGCTGCGCATGAGTCATGTGGATGTTTATGTAACCGGAAGCAACTCCAGATTTCTTTCCAGTGATATTGTGACTGAGTTTCGCGGCAGAGGGGATGAAGTCAGAATTTATCCGCTTTCTTTCGCGGAATTTTACTCTGCCTGTGATGGCGATTATGATGATGCCTGGAATGATTATATGTTTTATGGCGGATTGCCGCAGATTATGAGTTTTCACAGTGAACGGCAGAAAGCAGAATATCTGAAAAATATTTTTTCTAATGTTTATCTGAAGGATGTTATTGAGAGAAACAAAATTCAGAGCGCGGATGAGATAGGCATCCTTGTGGATGTACTTGCTTCTGCAATCGGGGCTCCAACGAATCCGTCAAAGCTGGCAAATACTTTTGCCAGCGAACGCCGGATGACTTATGCGAACAAAACAATCTCTAAGCATATCGATTATCTGGCGGACGCATTTTTGATTTCCAGAGCCTGCAGATATGATATTAAAGGCAGAAAGTATATTGGTGCAAATCTGAAATATTATTTTACGGATTTGGGTCTGAGAAATGCAAGACTTAATTTCCGGCAGCTGGAACCCACTCACATGATGGAAAACATTGTTTATAATGAATTGCTGATCCGCGGCTATAATGTTGATGTGGGCATCGTTGAGGTGTTCGGTAAGGATAGGGATGGCAGGCGTGTCCATAAACAGCTGGAAGTTGATTTTGTGGTAAATCAGGGAAGCTTAAGATATTACATTCAGGTTGCGTATGATATGACTTCAGAAGAAAAACAAAAGCAGGAGTTCAACTCTTTGCGCAGCATACCGGACTCTTTCAAAAAAATTGTTATTGTGAACGGAACGACGAAGCCATGGCGTAATGAGGAAGGCTTTGTTATCATGGGAATGAAGTATTTTCTTCTGAATGCGGACAGCCTGGAGTTTTAGTGCGGTGTTTTATCAGTCTTGAACTGCTATGACGGTTCTGATGAGCTGTTTACCTGTGACTGATGTGGGCAAACCAGTCCGGTGACTCCCTGTGACGGAAGCGGATTTCGTGCCGGAGAAGACCACTGATGATAACGGACAGGTATTATGATGTGACTTGCCCCCTTGTTTTGTAATCACAGAGGATCTCGTAGATGTTCGGCTTGAACTTTACGCACAGCATCTTCTGAAAGACTAAGAAGTTCTGCTGTTTCAGAAACGCTGTGCCCCTGTTTTGTCCAGACTAAAAAAACAGAATGCCTGAATGCTTACGATTCATGATAAAAAGAATCGCAGCAGATCTGCATAGGATACCAGAAAGACATTCTCTGCTTTGTCTGCGGCGTTCATACAGCCTTCGGTAAATCCGTTTTTGGCGAAGAGATACAAATATTTATGGCTGTAGTGGAAGAGACTGCTGCGGTATATCAGTTTTTCCAGGACGCCCTGATCCACTTTTTCGTTCGTCCATTTACACTCGCCAAACAGGGCGGTATCCGGCTCCTGTACACCCATGATGTCAATCTCTGTCTGACTGTGGGTGGATGCGTCGGTACCCCACCATCTGCCGAGGTCGAAAAACTCCACTGGAGACATCCCTTTTAACAGCAGCTTCCAGAGATACTGTCTGCAGATTTCCTCAAATACTTTCCCCATATAGTCGGAAAGATTCGGCTCGATCCGTTTCCAGGCAAGATCAGCGGCGCCTCGTGCAATGATGGAACTGTTTGCCGGAATAAAACGGTACCAGAAACGGAACATATTGTCATCAATGTGGTAAATCGATTTCCGGGATGCTTTTTCTCCATACGGGGTCTCCTTTTGTATCAGACCCAGCGAGATTAGATTGTTCAGATAAGTTGCGCATACACTGGTAGACTCACCGACTTTTGAGGAAATCTCTGCCATACGGGAGGCACCGGTTGCGATGGCCGTGATAATGGCATTATAAAGTGCAGGCTCCCGGACTTCCTGCTTCAGAAGATTCTCCGGCTCTTCAAAAAGGAAAGAGGCCGGATTCAGAAAAGTATTTTTAATGTTATCTTCGACGCTCATCCGGTCGTTCATTTGCAGAAGATACTGCGGTGTGCCGCCGACAATTCCGTAGATCAGAGCTTTCTCTTCCTCAGAGAAATTCTTATAGCAACGGCAGGCCTCTTCAAAATCAAAAGGAAGAATCTTCATCTGCGCTGTCCTCCGGCCATAAAGCGGCGCCTTATATGCCAGTACGTGATCTTCCATATAGGACATGGAAGACCCACAAAGAATCAGCATCAGTCTGGAGGAATCTTTGTACTGATCAATTAAAAGCTGAAGGGTGGAGGCCAGGCTTTTTGAAGAACGGGCAACATATGGGTATTCATCAATGACCAGGATCAGACGCTCTTTTCGCGACAGCTGGAAAACATACTCAAGTGCAGCCTGAAAAGAGGAGAAAACAGTCTCAACCTGTGCATTTACACGGTACTCCATGATATTCCGGCTGAAATTCTCCAGATTCTGCCGGGAATTACTTTCTACGCCCATAAAATAAATGGCTTTTTTATCCTGAATGAACCGGCTGATGAGCGCGGTTTTCCCTACCCTGCGGCGGCCATAAATCACCGTGAACTCAAAGTGATCCGACTGATATAATCGGTTTAAAGATTCTAATTCCCGCTCTCTGCCAATAAACATAAATCTGCCCCGCCTGAATTTAAATGATAGTTTGTGTGATGCAATATTGTAACGATTCCTGTCGGTGATGGATAAAGGTACTATATCATCCTGATTTCCAATAGTCAATTATGATTTACTAATTTTCGCTTGACTGAACGTAAATCTGCACTTGTCCGAATGCAAATCTCTCACTTGACTGAATGGAAATCCACACTTGTCCATCCCGCCGCTTTGTGTTACTCTATTAGCAAAAGATAAAAAGGCGGTGAATCGCATGGGACTTTATCTGAACCCGGGAAATAAAGGATTCGAGACAATCTTAAATGGTATTTATGTAGATAAAACGGGTCTGATTGATTACGTAAACAGTACACTTGATACGCCGATGAAGCTTACGAGCTTTAGCCGTCCCAGACGGTTTGGCAAGTCATTTGCTGCCAAAATGCTGTGCGCGTATTATGATAAAAGCTGCGATTCCCGTGCACTTTTTGAAAACATGGAAATTTCAGGAAAGAAATCTTTTGAAAAGCACCTGAATCAATATAACGTAATTTATCTGGATATCACGAGATTTATTTCAACGTGTACAGAGATTAATAACGTGGTTTGCATGATTCAGGTCAAAGTGATTGAGGAACTGCGAACTGCTTATCCGAACTGTGTGGCCGCAGAAGAGAGCGTGCTGGCGGATGCACTTTTTGACGTCAGTCATAAGACCGGGAACCGTTTTTTTGTGATCATAGATGAATGGGATGCTTTGTTTCGAGAAGCAAAGGACAATATAGAATTGCAGAAAGAATATGTCCGGCTCCTTCGCGGACTTTTCAAGGGTGGGGTAGCTACTGATGAGACGATTGTCGGCGCGTACATGACAGGCATTCTTCCTATTAAAAAATACGGGACGGAATCTGCGCTGACTGATTTCAGGGAATTTACAATGCTGGAACCGCTGGTATTGGCAGAATATATTGGCTTTACGGAGCAGGAAGTTCGGAAATTGTGTGCAGAGCATGATGTCAGCTTTGAAGAGATGAAACTGTGGTATGACGGGTACTCCTTTTCAGATATTAAATCTGTATACAGCCCTCATTCTGTAATGAATGCGGTTATATTCAAAAAAATGAGAAATTACTGGAAATCGTCCGAGACATTTGAATCTCTGAAGGATTATATCACCAGTGGATTTGACGGGCTGAAAGATTCCATCATACAGATGCTGGGCGGTCAGCGTGTACATGTCGACACAGGCTCTTTTCAGAATGATCTTACGTCAATGAATTGCAGAGATGATGTACTGACTTTGCTGATCCATCTGGGGTATCTGGCATTTGATGAGATGAGAGAAGAAGTATATATTCCTAACCTTGAGGTTGCGGATGCTTTCAAAACTGCTGTGAAGAGCACAAGGTGGAACGAAGTGATCCAGGCACTGACGCAGTCGGAGACATTATTGCAGGCAACGATTAATGGAGATGAAAAGGCAGTCGCTGAAGCATTGGAATTAGCTCATGAGACCTGCGCGTCCAGTATCGAGTACAATGATGAGAATTCGTTAAGCTGTGCGATTATGCTGGCTTATTATACTGCGAGAAATGATTATGAAATATTTCGAGAATTACCTGCGGGAAAAGGATTTGCGGATTACGCGTTTGTGCCGAGGCGGAATACGGATAAGCCGGCCATGATTATTGAATTGAAATATAATAGAAGCGCTGATACCGCAATCAGGCAGATTCATGACAATCGTTATGATGGAAAATTGAAAAGCTTCAGCGGGAAAGTTATACTGGTTGGAATCAATTATGACAAGGATGCGAAAGGAAAAGATCAAAAACATCATACCTGTGTCATTGAAAGAATGTGATTGTGTGTGCATAAAGGATCGGATCTCTATAAGGACAACACATCAGACAGAACCGCTGTTTTGCTGCTGCTTCATGTCAGCGGCTTAGTTACCATATCTCCGGAGGTGAACGGTATGGAGGATAAAAGGAGTGCTTCGGCATCCTGCAGGCCGCAGGATGTACAGAAAAAGCGGCTCCCGATTGGGGTAGAGGATTTTGCGGATTTTCGCAAAATGAACTATTACTACGTGGATAAAACAGGCTTTATAAAAGAGCTTTTGGATAATCCGGGAAAGGTGAATCTTTTTACCCGTCCGCGGCGGTTCGGAAAGAGCCTGAACATGAGTATGCTGAAATATTTTCTGGAAACCGGTACGGACAGGAGCCTGTTTGACGGCCTTGCGATTGCGAGGGAGACTGCTCTGTGCGAAGCTTATATGGGGCAGTTTCCGGTCATATCGGTCAGCCTGAAGACGGCTCATGCGGACGGTTTTGAAGAAGCGAAGAATCAGCTGTGCTCGATTATCGGGGAAGAAGCTTTGCGCTTCTATTTTCTCACTGAGAGTGAAAATCTCAATGAAAATGAAAAGGAACTGTATCGCCAGCTGATCCGAGTTGATACGGGAAATCAGGGAATTTATTCGATATCGGATGCGGCGCTGACAGGAAGCTTAAGGACTCTGTCCATGCTGCTGCAAAAGCATTATGGGCGGAATGTGATTATTTTGATCGACGAATATGACGTACCGCTGGCAAAAGCAAATGAGCGCGGCTATTATGATAAAATGGTTGGTCTGATCCGAAATATGTTTGACAGTGCCTTAAAGACCAATGGCAATCTGCAGATGGCGGTTCTGACAGGATGCTTAAGAGTATCGAAAGAAAGCATATTTACCGGGTTGAATAATCTGAAAATGTATACGCTGCTGGATGCTGAATGCGATGATTATTTTGGCTTTACAGATGCAGAAGTTTGCCAGATGCTGGATTATTATGGACTTTCCGAATACTATGATATTACGAAGGAATGGTATGACGGATATCGTATCGTTAATGCTTATGTTTATAATCCCTGGGATGTCATTAACTGGTGCAATCAGCTGCAGACCAATCCGAGTCAAAGACCAAAGAGCTACTGGAAGAATTCCAGCAGCAATGAGGAAGTCAGAAGATTTCTCCGCCGGATGGGAAATGGCGTGACGAAAACGCAGATTGAGCGGTTGATTGCAGGGGAAACCGTGCAGAAAAAGATTGAGGAACAGCTGACATACAATACCATGTATGATACTGTTGAAAATATGTGGAGCCTGTTGTACGCGACTGGATATCTGACGCAGGGGGCGCTTCCGGCAGACAATCTGGTTCAGCTGAAGATTCCGAACAATGAAGTGCGTGAGATTTTCAGCGACTTGGTTCTGGAACTGTTTTCCGAGAAGGTGGCCGAGGACGGAACGCTTGTAACGGAATTCTGCTCGGCTCTGAAAAGTGGTGATCCCGCTGATGTCGAGCGTGTGTTCACAAAATGCATGGGAAAAACCATCAGCATCAGGGATACAGTGCCGTCCTGCGCAAAGCGCATTGGAATGGACGGCACGACTTGCCGCCGAGCAGAGCGAGGGGGCGCTACCCGTGCTGTAAAAAAAGAATTTAAGGAGAATTTTTACCACGGAATGATTCTTGGAATCCTTTTTTATAAGGGCGACTGGGGCGTTGTCTCGAACAGAGAAGCAGGGGACGGATATTTTGATATCGCCATTGAAATCGAGGATGAAGGGATTGGCATTATTATTGAAATGAAATATGCGGAGGGCGGAGACCTTGCCGGAGCCTGCCAGGAAGCGCTGAGCCAGATTAATGAAAACAATTATACTGCCGAGCTGAAAGAAGATGATATGGGGACGATTCTGAAATATGGGATTGCGTGCTATAAAAAGCAGTGCCGGGTGGTATTGGAACGCGAAATGCAGTAGCCAGGAGGCGGCTTGCCGACTCCTGCTCGCCCGCGCCGGCCGCGTCCGGCTTTAGCCGGAATAATTCCTTGCCCGGCCCTGCGCATAAAACCGCCCCCGGAACCTTTCCCGGGGGCGAGCACTTTTACTCAGTCATGATCTGGTTTTTGCGCAGGAATTCATCGGAAAGGGTAATGCGTCCGATGCAGTCGGCGCTGCCGGTCATGTGTGCGGTCATGTCCTCGTCGATGCGGACGGCAAGACGGCCGCCGGGCATGTGCACATAGACGCACGGGTCGGTGAGACCGAGCTGATACGCGACGCCTGCCGCCGCGCAGCAGCTGCTGCCGGATGCCAGTGTGTAGCCGGCTCCGCGCTCGTAGACTTCGGTGTAAATGTTATTTTTGTCCGCGATGCGGATGATCTGCGTGTTGATACCGTCCGGGAACCGTTCGGATTTCTCCAGCGTGCGGCCGATTTCGCAGACTGCTTCTCTGGAAATTTCTTCCATCGGGATGATGCAGTGCAGATTGCCCATCCACACACAGGTACCCTGATATGTTTTTCCGTTATAGAAGACCGGGACCATCTCGGTGCGATCGCCGCTCTCCGGTTTTGTCTGGCCGCAGTAGAGTTTTCCCATGGAAATGGTCAGCTCGCGTGCCTCTTCGTTGTGATAGCGGACCGTTACCGGACGGCTCTGCGTCTGGATGGTGAATTCTTTTTTCATCACATATCCGGCATCCTTCAGATATTTTGCAAAAATACAGAGGCCGGTACCGGCAATGGCGGCTTCGCTGCCGTCCGGGTTGTAGATGCGGACGCCCATTTTGCCGAAGATCTGCACAGGGCCGACCAGTATGCCGTCGGCGCCTGCGCCGAACTGGCGATTGCAGATGCACCGGATATCTTCCGGTTTCAGTTCATAGCTGTTCTTTTCAGTGTCGTAGATCAGATAATCATTGCCAAAGCTTTCATACATGCCTAATGTCATTTCCATATCAAAATCCCCCTTATTCTTTTGATATTCGTCTGTCATTGATAAATCATACTATAACACAGATCAGAGGCAAACGAAAGGTTATTTTGCCGGTGCAATTACGTTTATTTTTTCTGGCACTACCGTAATCCTTTATTTTATGATATGATTCTTTCTGGCGAGTGAAAATGTTGGAATGTAACTATTCAGGGCAGTACCTCGCACTCGCTGCGAGGTACGTATGAAAACGTACATTCTACAGGAAAAAGTCCCCTCGCGCAGCGATTTTAAATGGACTTTTTCCCGTAACTGTGAAGGCACTGAACAGTTACGTTGGAATTTGATTGAGTGTGAAAGCAGATTCTCGTGAATCGTTTTACAGGAGGAATACATGGAAAATCAGGAGATTTACCATTTATTACAGCAGGTGTACGAGGGCAATCGCACACCGGAGCAGGCGATGGAAGATATGGACAGCTGGCTTCGCCCGGAGATGCAGGTCGGCAATTATGCGGATATTGATCTGCATCGCGCGGCCCGGCAGGGAATGCCGGAGGTGATCTACGGGGAAGGAAAGACGGCGGAGCAGATAGCCGGAATCATCCGGGCTATGACGGGGCGGGGCGTGAAAAACATTATGACGACACGTCTGTCTGCTGAAAAAGCGGAGGAAGTGGCCCGGATGCTTGGGGGAACAGTGAGCCCTTTTTCTGCGAAGATGGAATCTGAAACTGGATCAGAGACGGCATCGGAACCGGACAATGCGATCAATTCGGAAGAGACATCCGGCATGGATGATGCACATAATTTGCTATATGATCCGACCTCCCGCATCGGCATCGCCAATGCGGCCCATGTGGAGAAGATCGGTAAAGTCGTTGTGGTGGCGGCCGGGACCAGCGATCTGCCTGTCGCGGAGGAAGCCACAATCACGGCGGAATTAAACGGCAGTCATGTGGAGCGTGTTTATGATGTCGGCGTGGCGGGACTGCATCGTCTGCTGCATCGTCTGCCTGTACTGGAAGACGCAAATGTGATCGTTGCGGTCGCAGGCATGGAAGGCGCTCTGGTGAGCGTGGTCGGCGGCCTGGTCGCCTGCCCTGTAATCGGCGTGCCGACGAGTGTGGGTTACGGCGCGAATTTTGGCGGAGCCGCGGCGCTTTTGTCCATGCTGAATTCCTGCGCGAGCGGCGTCAGTGTCGTCAATATTGACAATGGCTTTGGAGCAGGGGTACTCGCGGCGCGGATCAACCGGCAGTCGTGCAAAGAAAAATAAAAGAGGAGAGAAGAGATTTATGAGACATTACGATACTATTTTATTTGATCTGGACGGGACACTGACGGAATCGGCGCCGGGGATTGTCAATGCGGTTCTGTATGCGTTGAAAAAGAACGGAATCGAGGAGACAGACCGGGAGAAGCTGATGACCTTTGTCGGCCCGCCGCTTTACGACAGTTTTCAGAAGCATTATGGGATGTCGAAACAGCAGGCAGACCATATGGTGGATGATTTTCGGGAGTATTATCACGAGCGGGGATGGAAAGAAAATTCTCCTTATGAAGGGGTACCTGAGATGCTGCAGACTCTGCGCGCGCAGGGACGAAAGCTTGCCGTGGCGACCTCCAAGCCGGAAGTGACCGCAAAGCAGATTCTTAGCTTTTTTGGCCTGACAGAATATTTTGATCTGATTGCCGGGGCGACGATGGACGACAGCCGGAGCCGGAAGGGAGATGTGATCGCCTATGCGGTCGCGCAGCTGAAAGCAGCGGCAGTGGGCGAGCCGGAGAAAGCAGAGGCTGAGGGTGAGCTGAAGAAGACAGCGGCTGCGGACGAGCCGGAGAAGTCGGAAACAGGGCGCGCTAACGGAACTGGTGATCATATTCTCATGGTGGGCGACCGTTCTCATGACGTAGCCGGTGCGAAGGAAAATGGCCTCCCCTGTGTGGGCGTGCTTTATGGTTACGGCTCCCGCGAGGAGCTGGAGGAGGCAGAGGCGGCGGCAATCTGCACCACAGTGGAGGATCTGCCGGATGTGATCGCGGGGCTGGAGAGGGAGTAAACGTTCAGGACAGTTATAAAGTGAAATAAAATAGTATATTTACAATATTTGCTATTGACTTTTTCATGAATTAAGTATATTATGACTTCAGCTAAGGAATGCGATGATTCCATGTGGCACAAAAATCGAACACCCCGGAGGCGGCTTCCTCTGGGGTGTTCTTGCTCGTTACGGTGAGCTGATCCGTTTAGGCTGGTGCTCTCTACTTATCCCGATCCAGCCATTTGCTAAGCGATGCGCAGGGCTGCGTAAGGAATTTTCCGGCTGATGCCGGCCGCAGCCCGCGCGGCGAGCAGAAAGCGACAAGGCACCTTCTGCTCGATGAAAGGCCAACTACACTTGCTCCGACCGAGACAAAAAATGCGATGACGAGATTTGCCATGTGGCATCACCTCCTTCCTGCTGGAGAGAGTCGACAGCAGTTTCAATATATCACAAAAACACAATTATGTCTATGAGAACATCTCTAAAACAATAAAAGAAATTTTATAATTAAAAAGAAAACACACTAAACGTTATAAAAATCCTTGAGAACGAAATGAACACATACTGGAGATCACAAAACATATGAAAATATTTCACCTGTCAGACTTACACATCGGCCTGAAGCTTTTGAACCGGGATCTTCGGGAGGATCAGGAGTATATTTTGCATCAGATTACGGAAATCGCGCGGCGGGAAATCCCGGATGCAGTGGTGATTGCCGGGGATATTTATGATAAGGCAGTGCCGTCCGCGGAGGCGGTGGAGGTGTTTGACCGCTTCATCGGGGAACTGCGGGAAGCGGTTCCGGAGGCGGTTATCATGATGATCAGCGGCAACCATGACAGTGCTTCGCGGGTGAACTGTTTTCGGAGCGTGCTTTCCAGACAGAAGCTGTATATGGTTGGACAGCCGCCGCGTACGGAAGAGGAATGCATCGAACAGGTGACGTGTACGGACGAGTATGGGGAAGTGCACTTTTACCTGCTGCCGTTTGTAAAGCCGTCGATGGTGAAAGGGATCGTCGGCGTTGATGAAAACGGGAACAATCTTTCTTATGAGGAATCCATACGAAGGCTGATCGCGCGGGAGAATATTGATAAAAGTGCGAGGAACGTTCTGGTCAGCCACCAATTCTACCTTCCGGCTTCTGCAGAGAAGTGCATCGATATGGAGGAGAGCCGCGCATTAGAAGATTTTGATTCGCAAAATTTTGATTCGCAAAATAGCGCAGCCAGCGTCTCCGGTCAAAGTTTGTGGACAGGAGTTGAGCGCATGGATTCGGAAATTCAGACAGTCGGCAATGTGGATGCGGTGTCAGCAGATGTGATCGACTGCTTTGATTATGCGGTGCTTGGCCATCTTCACAAGCCGATGAAGGTGGGAAGCGAGAGGATTCGTTACTGCGGGACGCCGCTGGCGTGCTCCGTCAGTGAGGCCGGGCAGGAAAAAGGAATTGTTGTGGTAGAGCTGGGCGGGAAAGGCATGTCGGTCAGTGCAAAAAACACAAAGGATGACGCGGAGAGTTCTGCCTGCGGGGAAAATGCCTCTTCGACAGATTCGGAGCGTGCGGAAATCCGGATTTCAACAATTCCCCTAAGGCCGCTTCGTGAGGTACGCGTGATCCGCGGGACACTGGAGAAGGTGCTGCAGCAGTCCTGTCAGGACTATGTGACGGTCGTTCTGACGGACAAGACAGACCTGGAAGTGATCGATATGCAGGAGCGGCTGCGCCTTGCGTTTCCGAATTTGCTGGAAATTCGCCGGGAGACGGTGCGCACGGCGGATTATGACTATGATTACGGCGACGGCTGGTCGGCGGATTCCACGCCGGATCCCTATGAGCTTTGCTGCGCGTTTCTGAAGGATATGGATGACGCGGAAAAAGATATCCTGCGCGATGTGATCCGCACGGTGACGGAAGCGTCTGCAGGAGAAACGCTGACAGAACCTGCGACAAAATCTGTGACAGAACCGTCTTCGTTACGATCGCGGAAGCTGCCGGAAGGGGGCGACTTATGAGACCGATCACACTGACAATGCGGGCCTTTGGCTCCTATGGCGAACAGACCACGATCTGCTTTGACGGGCTGAATCAGAATCTGTTTCTGATCACGGGGGACACCGGAGCCGGGAAAACGACGATTTTTGACGCAATCGTTTTTGCGCTGTACGGGGAGACAGGCTCGTCTGCCAATAAAAAAGACGGGGTTGTGCTGCAGAGCCAGTTCACTGCGTATGACCGGGAGCCGTTTGTGGAACTGACCTTTTCGGAGCAAAATGATCGCGGAAATAGAGCAGCTGATTTTTCAGAAGGATCGCGTGAGGGTTCTTTATATAAAGTGCGTCGTGTACCCCGTCATCTGCGCCTGCTGACGCGCGGCGCGGGGAAGGGGTTAGCTGCCCGCGAGGTGACCGGCAGTGTTTCCCTGACCATGCCGGACGGCACGGAATATCCATCGAAGGAGACGGACAAAAAGCTGGAGGAAATCGTCGGACTGACGAAAGCGCAGTTCATGCAGGTCGCCATGATCGCGCAGGGCGAATTCATGGAACTCCTCCGGGCGAAGTCGGACGATAAAAAGGTGATTTTCCGCAAGCTGTTTCATACGGACCTTTATCAGAAGATTGAGGATGAGCTGGGAAAACGGAAAAAAGAGAAGGAAAAGGAAATTGATTCAATCCGCACGGTTTGCAGGACGGAGGCGGCGCATTTAAGAGTTCCGGACGGATATGAAAAGGAACCGGAGATTTTGCGGCTGCAAAAGCAGGTGACGGACGGAAATATGACTTCGCTTGACCTGTTTCTGGAGGCTCTGGACGAGCTGTGCGCGTATCTCGAAATGAAGCACAAAGAGGCGAAGAAGCGGCAGGAGGAAACGGCGGCCAATGAAAAGGAGAAACGGGAATCATACACAAATGCGCAGAACCTTGCGCAGACCTTCGGCCGGTTGGAAGCAGCCGAAAAGGAGCTGGCCGGATACGAAAAGCAGGCAGAGGAAATGGAAGAAAAGAAAGCGCTCATTGCGAATCTGCGGGCGGCTTTTGAAATCCGCGGTGATTATCGGCTCTTTCGTGATGCAGCTGATGCAGCAGACGCGGCTGAAAAAAGCCTGGAAAAGTTAAGAGACGTCCTTCCTGACCAGGAAACGCTTGTGCAGAAATGCGCGGCAGCGCAGGATAAACAGCAGGCGCTTTTAAAGGAGGCGCAGGAGAGCGCCGCCCGCACGGAAGAACGCGTCAGCAAGACTCTGGAAATCCTGCAAAAACAGGCGGACGCAGACGCGCAGATCCTGAGAGATGAGAGGGCGTTGAAAAAGGCGGAGCAGGATGAGGCGAAAGCTCTGCTTGCTCTTGAACAATTTAATAAGAAGGAACAGCTTTGGAGGGAGCAGGAAGCCATACTTGCCGATACGCCGGAAAAGCTGGTGCTTTATCAGGGACGCCGGGAAGCACTGTCCCGTTTTGCCGACCATCTGAGTGCGGTGAAAAAGCTTCGGAAAGAAGAAATTTCTCAGAGACGGGCCTGTGAGCAGGCACAACAGGACTATACGAAAGCAGACGCAGCCTATCGGAGAACGAGAGCGGAGTATGAACAGGTTCGCGCGACATTTCTGGATGCGCAGGCCGGAGTCCTTGCGCGCAGTCTGGTGGACGGCGAGCCCTGCCCTGTGTGCGGCTCACGGGAGCATCCGCACCCGGCGGTGATCATGCCGTTATCCCGTCGCACAGGCTCACTCGACGCAGCGGATTCATCCGGCCGGG